>NZ_JAVRCI010000033.1:0-71989 GCF_034530835.1 Nostoc sp. DedQUE12b
TTTTTCTTTCCCTTTTCCCTTTCCCCTTTTCCCCAAAACCCGAGAAGTATTGGGGCAAGATGCCCACCCCACAATATTGGATAATTTATTTCTCGGAATTCCCTATCTTTGTTTTAAACTGTCGCGTTTACACTTTGCATTTTTTAAATTTGGAGAAAAGCTTCAAATCCTCTCCCCGTAACCGTATCTATATTAAAGGGGAAAATTAAGAGCTTTACAGGTTAGCTAAAAACTTCACCTTACTGTTATTTATTGCGTTGTATTGGGCACGTTAAATATAGAGTTTAGCACGTATACATATATGCCTAACCAAGATACAACACGTCGTTTGCGTCTTCAAACCATTAGTCAAGATGTTACTTCATTCCACGGTTTGCAAACTGTGAGCAACTACGATACAAGCCGTTCTAATGCCTCTGTTGCAAACATTCAGCAAGCTTATCAAGCAATGTTGGCATTGCAACAGGCTGAAACTGAGAAACTAGCTTTATACCGTGCTGCTGTTGATGCTGCTCGATTGGCAGAATGGGAATTTCACAATGCTGTATTAGCTATGAAAGAAGTTGTACGCGGACAATATGGTTCAGATAGCGATCAAGCCCAAGCGGTTGGACTAAAGAAAAAATCAAACCGCAGGCGTCCCACTCGCAAAAAGTCGGTTGCAGTTGCAAGTTAACTAACTTAACTAATCAAGTCAAGTTTAAATTAATAGTTAAGCAAGTTCGTAGTAAGGACTTTAGTCCTTATTTTCTAAACATTAAAGTCTTTACTACAAACTTTCAAAACTTATCAAGCGATCATTCCCTCTTCGATGTTATCTGTGCCAGTGCGAATCTCGTCGAGATTTTCCGGTAGAAATCCACCTGCTTGCATTTTCCATAATCTGTAGTAAGCGCCGCCGAGTGCCAGCAGTTTGGTGTGGGAACCTTCTTCGATAATCCGACCTTTGTCGAACACCAGAATTCTATCTAGATGCACGATAGTAGATAATCGATGAGCTACTACAATGACCGTTTTCCCATTCATTGCTAAGTCGAGGGTATCCTGGATCGCTTTTTCGGTGATTGAATCGAGGCTAGAGGTGGCTTCATCTAAGATCAGAATCGGCGCATCTTTGAGGATTACCCGCGCGATCACAATGCGCTGTCTCTGCCCTCCAGACAACTTGACACCACGTTCGCCCACCAGAGAATTGTAACCATCCTTACTTTGGACGATGAAATCGTGAGCATGAGCCTTTCGCGAAGCCTCCATTACTTCCTCATCGGTTGCATCCAAGCGTCCGTAACGAATATTTTCTAGCAAAGTGCGATGAAACAAAGACGGATCTTGGGGAATCAAACTGATCTGAGCGTGTAAAGCATCCTGAGTCATATCTCGAATATCGACCCCATCAATGATAATCTGTCCAGATTGTGGGTCGAATAAACGCAGAATCAGATTGACAAAGGTGGATTTTCCAGAGCCGGATAAGCCCACCAGTCCGACACGCTGTCCCGCTTGGATAGTGACAGAAAGGTTGTTGAAAACTTTTTTCTCTTCTGTGTAGTTGAAATTCACCCGGCGAAACTCAATCTTACCTTGAGTGATTGAGTGGGCGATCGCTTTCTCGCGATCGACTAATTCGTGGGGTTGAACGATGGTGAAAACACCATTGGCGACATTCCCAACATGTTCAAAAAATTCCAGAAAACGGCGGCTCAAATTGCGGGCTTCACTAATGATCAACAGTGATAAGCTAGTTGCTACAACAAAGTCAGCAGTAGCGATCGCTCCTTGACTCCAGAGAGAAAGCGAGTAATACAGTGTGCTAATTTTCAGAATAGCTGCTGAGATGAACTGAAACCAGCGAATTCGCTCTGAGTACCAGTTGGACTCTCTCACGTGTTTGAGTTCGCGCCTTAATTGCTCATTCAAATAACGTCGTTCAAAACCAAAGCGAGCAAACAGTCGGCTACTAGTGAGATTTGTGACTGTATCTACAATGATGCCAGTTGTCTCACTTCTGGCAGCTGCGGCTTTCCTGGAGTAAAATCGGCAGCGAGTTGCCAGCCAAAACGAAATACTGATGAAGAGAACTGCCCATATTCCCACGAGTGCAGCCAGTGGAGGATAGGCGCGATACAGTAACATCGTGGCGACGATATACACAACAATTACTGCCATAAATTCACTAATCAGCATTTGCATCGTCTGGGTAACACCTAGAGAAGTTTCGCTAATCCGATGTGCCAATGCCCCGGAAAAACTGCTGCTTAGGTAGCGATGCGAATGGTGTTGTAAATAGGCATATAGCGATCGCACAATGTGCTGTCGGTGGATGGGATGGAGAATCGTTTGCAAGAGTCCAGCCGAGCGCCCAAATACCACTTCACCCACACTCAAGCCGATGAACAACATCAAGGGTTGCTTCATGGCATCAAAAATGGGCTTGCTGTCCCCGGTTGATCGCGTCACGCCCCGGATGATCTCGCCAATAGCATAAGGCAACATGATGCCGCAAGTTGCGTGTATTACCTCCAGGATCACCAATAACACATACCACCAGCGAAACTGGTTAACAAAATAGCAAATGAACCTAAATGGAGTTGATGGTAAATCTGGTGCATCAGGAGCACGTTGAAAGGATTTGGATTGTCTAGCTTTTTTCGTCATTAAAGTCGATCTCTTAGCATCATTTTAACTTTTCTACTAGATAAAAATGGACGACTAGATAAGCCGTCCGATGGCATTAGAGACTTTTAGAAGTACTCTACTAATGGTCTATCAACCCAAAAATGCGGATGAAGGCTGGGGAAAGGTTAAAGGTTAAAGGGGAACGGATAAAACACTTTTGAAAGCTGGGGAAAGGTTAAAGGTTAAAGGGGAACGGATAAAACACTTTTGAAAGCTGGGGGAAGGGATAAAACACTTTTGAAAGCTGGGGAAAGGTTAAAGGTTAAAGGGGAAGGGATAAAACACTTTTGAAAGCTGGGGAAAGGTTAAAGGTTAAAGGGGAAGGGATAAAACACTTTTAACCTTTACCCCTTCCCCTTTACCCAGCCAAGTTCCCTTGTAACCTTTATCCAGCCAAGTCACGAAAGCGAACTACTAGACCATAATTTCTTTTGGTGTGATTGCAGCATAGACATCAGGTGGGAGTAACGCTTCCTGAATGTTGATTTTCTTTGGTATTACACCCTCGTCAAAAAACAAATCTGCCACACGTTGTTGTTCTTTAATTAGTGCAGGGCTGAGTCCTCTGCGTCCTGCGAAAGTACGCCGAGACATCGCTATTTCTACCACATCTGGATCGAGCTTTTGTTCGGTAATCATCAATTTGGCAACTTCGCCTCGATTTGCCTCTGCCCATTTGTCGAGCTTATTAAGCTCTTCAATGATAATTTTTAGCAAGCCAAGATTTTCCTCGGCAAATTTTCTGTCAGCAATATAATAGCCACCAGGAGAATCTAGCCCAACAGAATCTTTAAGCACTCGAATTCGACCCATCTTTTGAGCGATCGCATAGTGCGGATCTCCTGTCATCCAAACTGGAATTTTACCTTCGATAAAAGCAGCCCGCGCTTCGATAGTCGGCAGACTTCTGACTTTAATATCTTTGAGCGTCAAGCCGATTGATTGCAACGCTCTGATAATAAAGTAGTGCGATGCCGAGCCTTTTTGAAAGTAAACTTCTTGACCCTTGATATCCTCAAACTTCTGAAGGGGAGACTCCGGTGGAACAGCAATAACGCTACTTGTCCCCGTTCTTCGGTTTCTTTGTGTACCGACTACATAAACAAGTTTTGAGCCAGCCACTTGTGCAAAAATTGGTGGTGTTTCTCCCACCGATCCCACGTCAACTTTTCCCGCGGCCATCCCTTCCATCAGTTGTGGCCCTTGGACAAATTGCGCCCATTCTACCTTAATTCCCAACGGTTCCAAACGTTTTTCTAAAACTTTCCGATTTCGGAAAAGATCCCCCGCACTCTGATATCCCATGCGTAGAACTTTAGTTTTTATCCCAAGGGAACCTTCATTGGCATTAATACTGTTTGTAAAAGAAGATTGTTGGCTTTGTTCGCTACAACTTCCTAACAGATATGCCATAGAAAATCCACATAGCCCGGAAGTAGCAGAATGAAGAAAACGACGGCGTTTAATCATAGCTATTTTATCCATGAGATATTTCTGATTTGAGTCATTTGTCATTTGCCATTAGTCATTTGTCATTTCCATAATTTCTAACGAAGAGAATCTCCTCTTCGGTATTCGGCGGTTATGTCGTCTAACTTTTGTTTCAAATTGTCGTCAAGTTTTAGTTCTACCGCCTTGAGGTTGTCAGCAAGTTGTTCTGGACGGCTAGCGCCAATGATCGGGGCAGTGATAATGGGATTAGATAATACCCAAGCCACTGCTAGGGTGGTGAGGGAAAATCCAGCGAGATCCGCTACCGTGCGTAAATCTTCGACAGTATTGAACTCGCGATCGCGCCAGTAGCGTTCTTGATAACGTTCTGCGGCAGCACCTAGCGTAAAACGCGTACCTGATGTGGGGCCTTGAGTAAAATTGTGTTTACCTGTAAGTAGACCACCCGCCAATGGATTGTAGGAAATTACACCTAATCCTTCTTCTTTCGCCAGGGGCAATAGTTCTCGCTCAATTTCGCGGAATAACAGGTTGTAGCGGGGCTGAATTGAGATGAACTTGGTTAAATTGCGCGTCTCAGCACGACCCAAGGCGCGCGCGAGTCGGTAGGCTAAGAAGTTGGAAACCCCGATGTAGCGCACCTTACCAGCACGAACCACTGCATCCAGCGCTTCCAGAGTTTCATCAAGGGGGGTTGAAGCATCGTCGGAGTGCAATTGATATAAATCGATATAATCAGTTCCCAGTCGTCGCAGGGAAGCATCAATCGCATCCAAAATATGTTTACGCGAAGCCCCCTGATCCCAAGGTGCAGGGCCAACTCGACCAACGCACTTGGTAGCTAAGATAAAATATTCGCGTTTGCCTTTGAGCCAGCGCCCAACGATTTCTTCAGTGCGTCCCGCAGTAGCAAGCCCACCACCGAGGGGATAAACGTCGGCTGTATCTAAAAAGTTGATACCGCCATCGGCCGCAGTGTCGAGGATTTGCCTGGAAGTTTCTTCGTCGGTCTGCAAACCAAAGGTCATAGTGCCGAGACAAAGACGCGAAACGGTCAATCCAGTTTTACCGAGATTGGTAGTTGGTAAGGTCATAAAAATGTTGTTAATAGAGAAAGCGTGGAAATTTTTAAATAGAATGCGACGTGCGTTCCGCTTCGCTAACGCAAAACTAAAACCCTGACACATCGACTAAGCCATGATTTTTAAGGTGTAAACCAATTTAACCAACCTTCCCAGTTTTGGACGATCGCAGCAAATTCTGCATAACCATCTGCTTTTGGGTGAGCGCCATCATTAGCTTTTGCTTCTGCTAGCCAGATTGGTGACTTCACCAAACTAGAAAACACATCAAGATACGGAACATCTAGTTCATTACAAACCAACGCGAATTCCTCTGACAGATTTGCAAGAATTTGATTTCTTTTTTCTTGATCGACATCACCACAGGGTGGCGGACTAACCATCAAAATCGGATAGAGTTGCTTTGCTTGGCTTAAGATACTGCGAGCATTTGCGATCGACTCTGAAAGTTCGATTCCTTGCTGTTTACCCGCCCATCCTGAATCGTTTGCCCCAAAGGAAAACACTACTCGACCATCGGATTCTTTTGGGAGACGATAAGAGACTTCCGAGTACCAACGTTGTTTGAGATACCGACTCGTCTCTGCCCGCACGCCCAAGTTGTAATGGGTGATAGCGTATCCTCTTGACTCAGCATTGCGGCACACTCTACCTGTCCAACCCAGAAACTCTGGATCGCCTGTGCCATTGACAAAAGATTCACCAATAAAACAAATTCTGATTTCTTTGCGAGAATCTGACATAATTCAACTTAATTCTGCCGAAAAAGCTCGGTTTTGCCTTGAGAAGAAGCATTATGTTCATGATTCTAGAAGATATTAATATATTGTTATGTTAGGCAGGCAGGACGCTGCCTACCCCACTGAATATTGCAAGTTAGTTTTTGAACATTTCACCTCAAGCAACTACAGAAATTTCACCTCAAGCAACTACAGAAATTTCACGCCGATTCTGGGAAATTAGCCACTGTTGTAACTTCGGATCGCCGTATACTTCATCTGCAATAAAATGATCGCCTTCCGGTAGCACTGTCAAATCGACTTTCCCCCCGACTTTGCGTAAGCGCTCAACAAAATTCTCTGTATCCTCAATCGGCAGATTTTTATCCTGTCCACCTTGGAATATCTGAACGGGAATGTTTTTGAGTACAGCTAGTTCGCTTTCTGCTAATGTTTTTGGTACACGTCCAGATACAGGTACTAAACCTGCGAAGCGATCGGGATGTAAAGCAGCGATATGCCAGATACCCGCAGAGCCTAAGCTGAACCCGGCTAATATCACCCGCGCTGGATCGACGGGTTGGGAAACAATCAGTTTATCAAGCAAAGTAAGCACATCATCTGCTCGATCTGCCCAAGTCTGTTCGGCCAGAATTTGGGGTGCAGCAAAGACATAAGGTAACGAGTTGGATAAATCCACGAAACGAGGTAGACCCCATTTTAGTAGCACATTCAAATCCGTCCCGCGATCGCGTCCTCCGTGCAGAAAAAGTACTAAGGGCGCAGGTTTGTTGGCATTGTCAGAAACAGGCGAGAAAAGATAAGGCAAGGAACCATTGTTGGTGTCGTGAGAGCGTTGTTCAACAGGCATTGTTGTGACTCCTAATTTGATTTGGGGATTGGGCAGAGGGGCAGGGGAGCAGAGGGGCAGGGGAGCAGAGGAGAAAAACATTACTGCAACTTCTCTTCTGCTCCCTCATCTCGCCTTTTACCCTACTCAGTGCTAAGTCCTAAGTCCTGAGTGAATTAAGAAGTACTCAGCACGGGCTAAACGCCCCGCTACCGCTAACGAAACTCAGCACTCAGCACTTAGCACTCAGCACTCGAAACTCAGCACTCTTTATGCCACTACTAGGCTCTTGTCCACTTGTTTAAATTCGGTGTTACTTACCTTGGATTCGATCGCTGTACCCTTGAAGAAATCGGGGTTAGCTTGGGTGTAAAACTTGTAGGGATTAGCGAATACATAGGATTTGAAGTCGGCTTCGGTCAGGACGCCTTCTTGAACCAAATCCCAGCTTTCAGCCAAGGGGGAGGTGAGGTCTGGTACATCCCAGTGACCAACATCGGAGGAATAGATAGCGTTGATTTTGACTCCCAAGGGATTGGCTTTGTCGTTGAATGCCGTAGCGATCGTGCGATCGTCGGACTCGGAACCAAAGAAGAAACTATTCACCCAGCGATCGCGGATGTCTTCAATTGTTTCAATACCTGCGGCGGCAAAATCATCTAATTCGCTACCAATCGGCGCACGGCTATGACGGCTGAATGAAGCTCCCAGTACAGTCTTGGTCAATTCGTCCTTATCGAGGGAATGCCCTTGAGTAACTTCTGCACCGTAGCGCTCAAATATTTCAAACAACTCATCGGCATTCGTCAATGCTGGATTGTAGTTTTCCAGTGCTTTGATATTGCGCTTCAAGAAACGATCTACCAAATGGATGTAGACACGCGCACCCCAATCTGCGCCACCTTCGAGCATCGCTACACGCAACTGCGGGAAACGCTTGGTAACACCGCCGAAGAACAGCGCTTTCGCAAATGCTTCCGAACCATCGGCGAAGTGACCGATATGGTTGTTCATGTAATTACTGATGGAAGAGCGGCCAGTCCAACCCTGACTGCCATAATGGGTGGTGACGGGTACGCCAAGTTCCACGACCTTGGCCCAGAAAGGATCGTAGTCGTATTCACTATCTAGTCCGTAGAAGTCGATATAAGAAGCATACTTGGCGATTTCGGGGAATTTATCGGCTGGATATTTATCAGCGATCGCTTTGATTGGCCGTTTTACACCGCCAGTAATATTAATCACCTTTAAGCCCAGTGTTTTCACGGCAAACTCTAGCTCCTCAATGCCTTCTTGGGGAGTAGTTAAGGGAATGCCAGCAACCGGTGTCAAGCGATCGCTATATTTCCGGTAAATATCAGCATGATAGTGATTGACCGCGCGTTGCAGTGCTTGACGATTCTCTGGGCTAGCTCCAGCTGGTGCTAAGACATTATTGGGAAATAGCACCGAATAGTCCGATCCCTGTTCCGCCTGACGCTCATAAAGCAATCCGGGGAGAGTATAAGTGGCGAGATCCAATGTATTTTTGGTAACTCTAGCCCACCAAGGCGATCGGATTGTGCGGTTATATTGACGTTCTTCAGGAGTTTGTTGATACCAGTCTTTACCGTTGCTCTTAGAGTTAAGACGGGAAGCTTCCGTCTTACGTAACTCATCTACAAGTTTCACACCGCCGTACTTAGCGATATAATCCTCAAAAGCTGGCGTGAAATCATTGGTGTGAACGTCGGTGTCGATTACTGGATAATCAAGGGTTGCTCTGATTGCAGCAGAGCGTGAGGTCTTCAATCGGCTATATTCAGTCATGTTTTTTTCCTTGCCTACGGCACAAAAATTACAGAGTTTTTCAGCATCAATGCTGCTATTGACAAATAAATTTCCTGTAGAGACGGCGATTTATCGCGTCTCCCTACAATTTTCTGTAAGGCGGCGATCTACAGAAAGTACGGTTTAAAAGGTATGGCATAAGCATCCGTGAAAAATTCATTTACGCCACCACCAGGTTCTTATCCACTTGTTTGGCAGTAAAACCATTGCCCGGTCGAGGCAATCCCAGATTTTCACGCAAAGTACTGCCCTCATATTCGGTACGGAACAGTCCGCGTTTCTGCAAGATGGGGATGACCAAATTAACGAAGTCGTCCAACCCTGTAGGTAGGATTGGCGGCATAATATTGAAGCCGTCTGCCGCACCGTTGATGAACCATTCTTCTAGCTGGTCAGCAATACTTTCGGGACTACCAATTATGGTGCGATGACCCCGCGCCGTAGCGACAGAGAGATATAACTGGCGCAGCGTGAGATTGCCGCGATTTACGAGATCCGTCAGCAACTTCAGGCGGCTCTTACCACCGTTGGTATCACTGGGCAAAGGTGGGGCGAGATCGTCGAGTGAATAGCCGGATAAATCGATGCCCTTATAACGCGTTTCCAGTAAACCCCATGCTACCGATGGGTGAATTAGCGATTGCAGGAATTCGTATTTTTCTTGAGCTTCTTCTTCAGTGCGGCCAATCACCGGGAACACACCCGGCATGATTTTCAAATCGTCCAGTTGGCGGCCATATTTAGCCAACCGACCTTTCACATCAGCATAAAATTCCTGTCCGTCTTCCAGTGTTTGGTTAGCAGTAAAAATAACTTCAGCAGTTTTTGCCGCCAGTTCACGGCCGACTTCTGAAGCACCAGCCTGCACAATCACCGGATAACCTTGAGGCGGACGACCGACATTCAAAGGGCCTTTGACAGAAAAATGTTTGCCTTTGTAGTTGAGTGTATGCAGTTTATCTGGGTCGAAATAGACACCAGATTCTTTGTCTCGGATGAAAGCATCATCTTCCCAGCTATCCCACAGACCTTTCACTACTTCCACAAACTCTTCGGCGCGTTCATAGCGCTGGCTATGCTCTAGATGCTCATCACGGCCGAAATTACCTGCGGCATTCTCATTACCTGTGGTGACTACATTCCACGCTGCTCTACCGTTACTCAGATAGTCTAGCGAGGCAAACTTACGTGCAAGTGTGTAGGGTTCTTCATAAGTGGTTGAAGCGGTAGCAACAAAGCCAATGTGTTTGGTTAATTGGGCCAGTGCAGAAAATAGTGTCACTGGCTCAAACTTAGCTAATTTACCGTTGCGCTTCTGCACCTCTGGTTCACTATTGTCTTGTAGGCTGGGGCTATCGGCTAGGAAAACTGCATCGAACAAGCCGCGTTCGGCGGTTTGGGTAATTTCCTTGTAATGCTCGAAATTTAGCCCAGCATCTGCTTGTGAATCGGGGTGACGCCAAGCCGCGATGTGGTGGCCGGTGGCTTGAATGAATGCGCCTAAACGAAGCTTGCGTGTTGTGCTCATATCTTTTTTTACAGTGCGATAGTTAATTGCTTTTCATGTGTGCTGAAGCACGGTGCAGATATGAAAAGTCATTTACGCCAACACCAATCTTTCATCTAGTTGTTTAGCAGCAAAACGATTGGCCGGACGACGCAATCCCAGGTTTTCGCGCAAGGTACTGCCTTCGTATTCGGTACGGAACAGTCCGCGTTTTTGGAGGACAGGAACGACTAGATTAACGAATTCATCCAATCCTGTGGGAAGGATTGGCGGCATGATATTAAAGCCATCGGCTGCACCGTTGTTGAACCATTCTTCTAACTGGTCGGCAATGGTTTCGGGAGTACCAAGTATGGTGCGATGACCCCGTGCAGTAGCAAGAGAGAGATACAGTTGGCGCAGTGTGAGAGTGCCACGAGTAGCCAAATCTCTGACTAGTTTGAGACGACTTTTGTTAGTGTTGGTGTCGCTGGGTAGTTCGGGAGCTACATCATCTAAAGAATATTTCGACAAATCCACACCCTTGTAATAGTTCTTTAAAATTCCCCAGGCGACATCGGGATGGATTAACGATTGCAAGAATTCGTACTTCTCTTGAGCTTCTGCTTCGGTACGGCCAATGATTGGGAAAGCACCAGGCATGATTTTGAGATCGTCTGGCGATCGCCCATATTGTGCTAGCCTACCTTTGACATCAGCATAAAACTCTTGGGCATCGGCTAGGGTTTGATTGGCGGTGAAAATCACCTCGGCAGTCTGTGCAGCCAAGTCCCGTCCCGATTCGGAGGCTCCAGCCTGAACAATCACCGGATAACCTTGGGGCGGACGACCAACGTTTAAAGGGCCTTTTACAGAGAAATATTTGCCCTTGTGGTTCAATGTATGCAGTTTATCCGGGTCGAAATAGACACCAGACTCTTTGTCACGGATGAAAGCATCGTCTTCCCAACTATCCCATAGACCTTTCACCACTTCCACAAACTCTTCAGCTCGTTCATAACGCTGGCTGTGTTCCGGGTGATGCTCAAGTCCAAAATTACGTGCAGCATTCTCATTGCCTGTAGTGACTACATTCCACCCAGCCCGGCCCTTACTCAAGTAGTCTAGGGAAGCAAACTTACGTGCCAAGGTGTAGGGTTCTTCATAAGTAGTCGAGGCGGTGGAAATGAAGCCAATGTTTTGGGTTACAGAGGATAAGGCCGAGAAGAGGGTGACAGGCTCAAAATGGGCAATTTTACCATTGCGATGCTGAGTTTCTGGAGCGCCGCCCCAAACTCCTGGACTATCTGCCAAGAAAACTGCATCGAATAAGCCGCGTTCGGCGGTTTGGGTAATTTCCTTGTAATGCTCGAAATTCAATCCAGCATCTGCTTGTGAATCGGGGTGTCGCCAAGCAGAGACATGGTGTCCGGTAGCTTGAATGAATGCACCTAAACGAAACTTGCGTGTTGTACTCATATATTTTTCTTTTCTTATAGTGCGTTAGCGTACCCCTGCGGGGAAGCAAGCTACGCGGAGCGTCTCGTAGAGAAGCTTAGGGTCGGTATCGCTGATTTGCGCTACGCCAGTTATGATTACTGCTGCTACGAAAGGTTGGCAATTCCTAACTGCTCAAATGCATTACACATTTTGATCAAACCCACATTATTAAGTGGCAAGTGCTTATGAAAAGACGACAGCATCATGGTTTTAACCACTGATATACGTCCAAAAAATCCTCCGATGGCATATCGATAAAATCTTTTCCCCGTAAAACTTTGAGGTATTGGTGTCAGCCATTCAAGCATTCACCTCTTGCTAGACACTGAATGTCGTCATGCAAAGATTTTCTAGTAACTCGCCGTTCAGTTACCTACTAATTGCTCAAAAATCAAATAACCTAACTGTAAGTCAGGTTAATCCCACAGCAGAATTAGGAATGCTGCTGTTTGGCGCTCTAACTACCATAAATTTATCTAGTAATTTTACCCACCAGATAGAGCCTACACAATAAATACAAAAAAAGATGTGTTGGAAATCACAATAATATGGAGAACTAATTATTAGTTTTCCGAATATTAAGTATTACAAACTAATTATTTACTGAGTATATAGTTATTTATGGTACTGAAAGCTTATTACACAGTTCTCTAGGTTCCTTCGACCGAATGACACTAAGTTTAAGATATAGCCCTAGCCCTGACTGCTTCCCAGGCTCGAGGCTGGGAATCCATCCTGGGAGGCTCTGCCTCCAGTGGCTACGATTAGATAATTAGAATTCAGCACAGACAGAACTCTTAAATTTTAAAATCTACTTGCATGGGAGCGAAATATGCATGAGGGCAAACTACTTGAGCCTGTTTCCAAAATTGTTAGACCAAAGCTAGTTAAACCGACGAGCCAAATGCTTGGAGAGAATGCTGGAAAAATTAAGATGTTTCTAGACTTGTCCCTGTCAAGATTGGTCTGTGATTGATTTCTTTGTACAAGCACTACTGGCTGATTCTATTAATTATCAGTTTTGCCCGTCTCTACTTCCTAACTATTTGACCTAAATCCTTACAAAACTTTTTGGTTTACTTACTTTAGACGTATTTACTAAACAAGAATATGAACAGCAAATCTTAATAAGTTTTAATAGAAAATAATCCGGAAGAAATAGATTTAACCCCAAAGCTACGTGTTACATTTAACCTGTTGTTAACCTATCGCTTGATTGAGCTATTGGGTAATCGAGGAAATGGCTAAAAGTATCAGTAATCACGAAAAATTAAATCCGTGGGGTAAAATCTCATCTGACTTAATCTCTACACAACAAAGTAATAAAGCTAATCATAATACAACTAAAGCGATGGCAGAGTCAACGGAGTCACAGCCTTCAGCTGGCTTGCAAATAGTTCATTTAACTGCCGGGCGCGTGCGACTCCGGACTACTGACAGTAGTCTTAACTCGATATTAAACAACATAGCCCAAGATTTACGCTCCATAGAAGGAGTGAGGGAAGTTAGCGTAAATGAGCAAACGGGTAGTTTGGTAGTTAATTTTGATGAAGATAAGCTCTCATTACCGCAAATTTTAGCGCTAAAATCCGATCTTGATATCCAACTGCCCCAGGCTTCGTCTGATTCACCTAGCAAGACCGATCCCTTTGCAGCTTGGAAATCGCCTTCATTTTGGAAAGAGCAAGGTATTTCCTTAATTCCGATGATGACAGGCTTGGCGGTAACAGGAGGGTTGGGAATTCATGGCTGGGTATCGATTCCAGTTTACATGATTGCGGCGGATGCAACCCGTGGTGTAATTGGTTATCTAGGCTCTCAAGTTTCGACATCAGAAAACAGCAAAAATTCTCATACCAGTTCTGCGATAAAAAGCGATATAAAATTTGAGTCGACACTATCAAAAGAAAAGCGCAAATCTACTATTCAACAAGAAAAGTCAACAAATGTTGATAAGACTAGTGAGGTAGTAGCACCTGCAAAGATTGACTACAGCCTAGTTCATCAAATTCCCGGACGTATTCGGTTGAATGTGCCGAAAATCGCTGAAAATCGAGCCTATGGGCGGCGACTTGAGAGAATAGTGAAAACCGATGCTCAAGTTACAAGCGTGCGTGTGAATTTTGATGCAGCATCGATCGCGATCGCTTATCAGTCTCATGATATTCCATTATCTTATTGGGTGAGTCTGATGGAATTAGCGTTGGAGATAAACCCACCAACAGTAGGGATAACAACGGCGAAACAACCCCTAGAAGAAGTTAGTCAGACTCCTGAAATTACAGACGCAACAACGACAAATCATACTACTCAAGTTAGTCAGACTCCTGAAATTACAGACGCAACAACGGCAAATCATACTACTCAAGTTACTCAGACGGCTGAAGTTACAGACGCAACAACAGCAAACCAAACAACTCTAGAGTTATCTAGTCCGTGGACTAACTTAAAATCGCCTGCGATGTCATTGTCATTAGGTATGATGGCGAACTTACCCTTGGGAACTTAAATATACAGTTTCAAATTGCGGAATACTGGAGGGCAGTTATGACTGGTTTAAATTTAGAAACGGCAGTAAATTTAGACAAGAAACAAGAGCAAACAGTCACAGACGAGACTAATTGTCCAGTAACGCCGCCTTCAAGGGTAGCATATAGCATTATTTGTGCATTTCCCGGACAAGTGGCGTTTTGCATACCTCAAATTAGCGAAGATCCAAAATATGTGCAACGTCTTCTTGCCTTGCTTGCTAATGAGCCTTTGGTAATAAATCAGCAAGTCAATACTAATATGGTGGGGTCAATTACCATTACCTATAAATTTGATGTAAAGTCAGATATTGACATGCGATCGCATTTGGCTAATTTGATTCAGTTTGCTGCTAATCCAGAAATGGTATCAGCAAGTGCAAACCAATTCAAACCATACTCAACTGCGGTGACGACAACAAAAGACAGGCAGGATAAAAAGCCAAAAAGAGAAGCCCAGAAGCAGAAATCAGCAACATTCTCGTTATCCTCTGCGGATGCGTCAGTCTCTAAGACTAAAAGCAATTCGGTATCCTCGTCTGTAATTCAACAAGCAAAAAAACCTGCAAAAGTAGCTTATAGCATTGCTCATGCAATTCCCGGAAGAGTAAGGTTTCGCGTGCCTCAAATTGCCTGCGATCCCAAATATGTCCAACGGTTAGAGACATTACTCAAATCAGATTCTACAGTTACAAGTGAGCGAGTTAATAGCGCTGCGAGATCGGTTGTCATTACCTATAAAACTGGAATGATGCAGAATTCTCAGAAGCGAGTGCAAAGCTTTTTATCAACACCAATATCTCATCTAGCCAATCTAATTGAATCTGCCAATGATCCCGCCACAGCAATAAGTTAGCTAACAAATTCAGCAAATTACAAATAATCAAACTTTTGATAGCTAATCAATCTCGCAGGATTGGTGGCTAATTTGCTCTCTTTACTAAGGTAAAGAACCTGATTTTCATCGAAGTGTAACAATATTTGGATCAAAGAAAAGTAAATGGCAAAAGTAGCACTGGAACTACCATCTCCCCCAAAATCTCAATTCACTGTGTTGGAAGGAAATGGAAAAGTTTCTTTAATTGACACTAATGGACACTCTAAAAGAGAGTTGCCTAACGTTACCTACAGCCTTGTCCACACAACACCCGGAAGACTGCGGTTTCGCGTACCTCGCTTACGCTGTGATGCAAATTATGCCAAACGTCTTGAAGTGTTGTTGTCAGCAGATGCGCTGGTGAAGAATGTCCGTGTCAAGCCTGCGGCAATGTCAGTTGCAGTTACTTATAAATCTGATAAAGTTTCTAATGCGAAGATGCGATCGCACCTTCACGATTTGATTCAGGCTGCAAGTGAAGTAGTCGTTCTCAAAAATACATCTTTATCAGAAACCGAAAAAGAGCCATCTTGGCCAGGTTTACAACTCTCTGCCGTTGCAACTACTTTAGCAGTACTAGGAGGGCCATTAGGATTATCGATCCCGCCTTTGATAGTGGTGCTTCCCATCGCCATTGCTACACTTCCCGTTATCCAACGAGCCTGGGAAGGTATTAGTGTAGAGCGAAAATTGAATATTGACTTTTTGGATTTGATGGCGATCGCTATTACTACCTTCCAAGGGCAATTTCTCACACCATCGCTGATGCTGAGTTTAATTGAAGTGGGCGAAAATATCCGCGATCGCACGGCTCGTTCTTCTGCTCAACAAACTCTAGATTTACTTAGTTCTCTAGGGCAATTTGTCTGGGTGGAACGCAATGGCGACAAACAACAAATTCCCATTCAAGATGTGCAGCGTGGGGATACAGTGATTGTTTACCCTGGCGAACAAGTGCCAGTTGATGGCAGCATTTTGCGAGGTAAAGCCCTCCTAGATGAGCAGAAACTAACTGGCGAGTCGATGCCAGTGCTGAAGAAAAAAGGACAACCAGTTTTCGCTTCAACATTGGTACGAGAAGGACGAATTTATATTCTTGCAGAATGGATAGGGAACGATACGCGCGCCGGACAGAGCATTAAATTAATGCAAGAAGCGCCTGTCCACGATACGCGGATGGAGAATTATGCCACGAAATTTGCTCAAAAAGCTGTTGTGCCAACTTTGCTACTTGGTGGGGCAGTATTTGCCGCAACTCGCAACCCTTCACGGGCAGCCAGTGTTTTAACTCTAGACTTTGCTACAGGTATTCGAGTATCAGTCCCCACAACTGTTTTAGCAGCATTAACTTATGCTGCCCGACGGGGTATTCTCATCCGTAGCGGACGGGCGTTAGAACAACTAGCAGAAGTTGATACCATAGTTTTTGATAAAACAGGGACACTGACTAAGGGAGAAGTCGATGTTGTCAGTGTGGAAAGCCTCAATCCAGCAACCTCAAGATTGCGAGTATTGGAATTAGCCGCCGCCGCCGAACAACGTTTAACTCATCCAGTAGCAGAAGCAATTGTTCGCTATGCCCAAGCAGAGCAAGTGGAAATTTTGCCGCGTAGCAAGTGGGATTATCAATTAGGTTTGGGCGTGCAAGCTCTGATTGATGGAGAGACAGTTTACGTCGGGAGCGATCGCTTTTTGCGTACCAGTGGCATTGACATGGAAGCGTTAAATGGCCACCAAAAATCTCCAAATTCAGCGATTTATGTCGCTAGCAACGGTCAACTTCAAGGTATTATTAAATATAGTGACCTTCTCCGTCCCGAAAGCCGGGAAGTCATCGCAGCACTTTCGACGGTCGAAGGTGTAGAAATTCACATGCTAACCGGCGACAATAAGCGAACTGCTACTGCTGTTGCTGCTGAACTTGGTATTTTGCCAACGCATACTCACGCAGAAGCTTTTCCAGAACAAAAAGCAACAGTTGTCCGCCAACTGCATGAACAAGGTAAGACGGTTGCATTTGTAGGTGATGGGATCAACGATTCGCCAGCTTTAGCCTACGCTGATGTTTCGGTTTCCTTTGCCAACGGTTCTGAGATAGCCCGCGAGACAGCAGACTTAGTGTTGATGCAGAATGACTTGCATGGTTTATTAGAAGCGATCGCGATCGCTCGTCAAGCCAAGCAATTGATTCGGCAAAACACAGCACTTGTTGCCTTTCCTAATTTAGCAGCAATGGCGATCGCCGTTTTCTTTGGCCTTAACCCCTTAGCTGCAACAGTAGTCAACAATGGCTCAACCGTAGTCGCCGGAGTCAACGGGTTACGTCCGATTCTTAAAAGTCGTCAACATAAAGCTCTACCATCGGTAAGATGATGCAACTATGCCGCCAAGAGTATCTTAAAAAGCTTTCCGAAGTTTCTTAATTAATAGGAGAAAATTGAACATGGCACCTAAAATTAGTGATTTTGTTGAAGATGCAGGCGCTCCCGGTATTATAGCCGGAATTGGTGCAGTCCTCTTAGCACCCGTTCTGCTGCCCATTGTCGCTGGAGTTGGTAAACCCTTAGTCAAATCAGTCATCAAAGGCGGAATTGGTCTTTATGAAAGAAGCAAAGGAACCTTTGCAGAAATGGGCGAAACTTGGGAAGACATGGTAGCCGAAGCCAGAGCCGAACTTGCTGAAGAAAAAGAAACCCCCGTATTTGAAGCGTCTGCCACCAATGCGGATAATGTCGCCGATAATGGTGCATAATTTCATCCGCCCATTAGCAAGTTAAAATCTTTGCCATAGGCGACTTCCAATTACCAAAATAAAAGAACCCCACCCCCAACCCCTCCCCGCAGGCGGGGAGAGGAGACAAAGCACAGCTTTGGCGGGGTGGGGTTCTCCAGGTTTAATAAGTAATCAAGCAGACATATTATTCCTTAATTTTGTACTCATTCCTGTAAATAACAAACCCACAACAAAAAATCCACTATCACACAAGTAAAAAAGGTGGTTGCATGTTGACAAATGGTCATAGCACTTACAATAAAATGCCAAAAATTATAGACAAACCCACTTTTAAAACACCACCAAAACCAATATCTACAAAAGTTGTTAGTTCGACTCCCGGAAGATTACGGTTAAGACTGGCTCATTCCCATCGTCAGCCAGAAAAGATGCAACGCATTGCCAATGCTTTGTCAGAAAATTCTCACATTAATCAAGTTAAGACAAATGTCCATCATGGGAGTATTGTTATCAATCACGATGGTAAAGATGGCAGTTTAGAAAATGTGCTAGCAACACTTAAAGATTTAGGAATAATTTTTGCCGATGTTTCCGAGGGTAACACCGAGGCAGCAGCAGGAGTATCATCTGCGGTTGTTGACTTAAACCAGCGTGTCAAACAGTCAACAGATGGTGCTTTCGATCTGCGGATTCTTTTCCCTTTAGGATTAGCTAGTCTTTCGCTGCGACAACTACTTAATAAAGGATTGCAGTTAGAAGTTATTCCTTGGTATGTTTTAGCATGGTATGCTTTTGATAGCTTTATTAAATTGCACGGAACTAGCCACAAACAATCATCAAACGAGTAACTAAAAAGCTTAATTAATCTGCCAAATCTTGATGGTTTTGTCAGAACTACCACTAGCAAGAAATTGACCATCGGAGCTAATAGCAATAGAGTTTACTGCCCCGAAATGTTCTGTGATAGTTTGCAGTAACTCTCCCGTCAGCAAATGCCAAATTTTGATGGTTTTGTCTGCACTACCGCTAAAGAGAATTTTTCCATCAGGACTAACAACTAAGGATCTTACCTCTTCTAAATGTCCAGTTAAAGTTTGTAGCACTTTACCTGTAGCTAAATGCCAAATTTTGATAGTTTTGTCTGTGCTAGCGCTAAAGAGAATTTCGCCATCAGGACTGATGATTACTGATTTCACCCCACCTAAATGTCCGTTGAGGGTGCGTAATGGATCGCCCGTGCGTGGATTCCACAACCTAATTTTGTTGTCAGAACTACCACTAGCAAGAATTGTACCATCAGGACTGATAGCAGCAGAATTAACTGCTGATGAATGCCAAAGGGTACAAATGCGTTGGCATAGCCCGCCGGAGGCATCGCCTTTATGTAAATTCCAAATTTTGATTTTATTACTGCCACTAGCAAGAATTTGTCCATCAGGACTGATGGCGATGCAGTTAACCGGTTTTTGATGTCCTAACAGAGTGTGGATTAATTTGCCAGAATTGAGGTTGTATACTCGCACATTACTTTTGGGATGTTGGCAACTACCAACAGCGAGATAATGTTCATCAGGACTAATCGCAATAGAGGAAATTTCGCCTAAATCTTTTACGAGGGTGCGAATAAGTTTGCCGCTTTTAAGATTCCATACCTTGATGGTTTTATCTGCACACCCGGTAACTAAACTCTCAGAATCAGGACTAATGACAACAGATGTTACTTTTTCTGAATGTCCAGTTAGGGTATGGCTGAGAACGATATGTTGTAGCGTTACTTGGTGTTTGAGGTTGGCGACGCAATTCAAAATTTCCTCAACATCAGCAAGACTCTGACTATCACCCACCGCGACAAAATATTCTCTTAACTTTTTCACATATTCTTCATCTTCGACACTGACGGCTAATTGCATTGCCTGAAGCGGGTTAGTAGAATCTTGTAGTGATATTTGGCGTAGTTGTAACCATGTATTCACAGAATAATCAAGTTGTTCATTTGCCCAAGAGCGTAGTTTACCACCGTAGGCATCGCTTAAATGAGATAAACTCTGGGCTAATTGCAAAGCCAATTCTGGAATCCAGTAACAACGCTCATTTTCTAGAGCTTGGTAAACTTGCTTATAACCGGAGGCGATAATCTGTACTGATTGTAAATCAAAAGTATCTGACAGCAAACTCGGCAGCAACTCTGGTAGTAGCGGAGCTACACCATGATTAACCAGGTGGTAAACATCCGCTATCCAACCTGCAACCAAACAGTGATAAGTAATCAAAACCTGGCAAAGGTTTTCAAAGTCTTGACGGTTGACTTGATATTGTAAAGATAACTTACTAACATCAATTCCTTTTTGATTCCATTTTTCTACCTTTTCTAAAATTGCCAAATTAACAACATTGTCTTTTCCAATCTGATTAATTTCCTCTAAGTCTTCTCCCAATGCCAAGAGTTCATCTCTGATTTTTTTCCATTCTAACGCTCGTCTTTTAGCAGACTCTTCCAAAATTTCTCGATAAGGTAAACGAGCAATTGTTTTATAATAATAATTACCTTGTCCCAAACCCCAGTAGGCAATCCGAAAATTTAAATAATCTCCATCTTTTTCTGACTCTAAAATCAAAGTTGGCTCTGTTTTCAACATTCCAAACAGAGCCTTAATACTTGATTCACTGTGAAAACGCTTACTATCCCAAGCTCCTGCCAATAATTCTGTTGGTCTAACTTGACTGTGTAAAGAGTAATGCTTGTTGAGAAAATCTCGTAATCCTTCAGCCAACATTAACTCAATTTGGGAAATTCTTCCATCTGTATTATCGTCAAAGTGGTCAAAATGTACTTGAGGAGGAGCGATAAAAATTTTCAGTGGAGTGCGTTCATAATTGGTGTGGTCTAAAATTTGTGAAGGGTACAATCTTAAAGGCCAGCTATCAAGAATTTTATTGACTTCTGGTAACTTGAGCGCAGTTTCTCGCTCTTGGGCGGCTATTCTTAGTTGCGTTTGGTGATTCTCGGCTACTAATTGCTGTTGGAAAATTTTTTCTTGTTCAAAGTCTTCAATATAACTGCTTTTTTTATTTGAAGGATTTAGAGCTTTGATTAATTCAGGAATTGCTTCAATCGCTTCATATTTGCTCAGAGCTAAATCTTGACTTCTCTTTTGTACTAGCTCTGCAACAACAGGTGCAAACTCTAGTACTAGTTGAATTAGTAAACTTAACCCTTGCTGCATAAACACATACCTAAAAACTAAAGAAAATAAACAAGCAACGCTTGCATGAAATCAGGGCAATACTGCCAGCCAGTAAATTCATATATACTCTTCATTTTACTATTTGGGAATATAGTAGCTCAACTATTGCAAGTTAAAAACTTGACATCTTAAGCCGAATATATACTTAAACATCTGGAAATAAAAATGATAATCATCTAACAGAGGGGAGAGAGTATTTATAAGATTATTAGCGAAACGTAGTGTTAAAGAAACTTAATCAACCTGATAGCAGCGACAGTTAGATTCACTACTGGGATAGATTTTTTCCCTCAAAGGAATAGGTATAAATAAAGTAAAGTCAATGCAGTTTAATAAAACGCTCTCTGAGAACATCAAGAGATAAGTTTATAAACCTCGGTTATGCTTTTTATTTTTTAAATTAAAAATTGTTTTTATGACTTTTATGAAACCGAATAATTCTGACAAAAGTTCTAGTCTTAATCTGCGTTTACCATCAAAAAAGGCAGCTAAAAGCGTAGCTAAGAAAACAGCGCCATCTAAAAAGATATTATATAGCATTGTCCATGCAATACCTGGGCGCATTCGTTTTCGGATTCCTTTGTTAGCCAAAGATCCTGAGTACGCTAATCAACTCAAATTGGTGATAGAATCCGACACTAAGGTTACAAATGTTCGTGCTAACCCGAAAGCTGCATCCATCGTCATCAATTATCAAGTAGGTGGAATTTCAGATAATCAAATGCGCGAGCATCTGATCGGTCTGATTCAAACTGCCCAAAATGTGGTTTTGCCAAAAGAGGTAACGACCAAATCAATCATCGGGACTATCTTTGACGCTGTAATCAACTTAATTGATAGTACACGCAAAATCAACCAAGCACGTAATGTTATTGTGTATCGAAGGGTTAGGACAGACGTTTGGGAACGGATACTTTCTACCTCAAGAAGCATAATTAAGAGGCTAAAATCTGCCACCATGTTTATCTTGCCCAACAAGCGATGGCGATTGCGCGGCAATGGTGAGGTGAAGTCCCAGCCTTTACAACTGCAACCTGTGAGGGAAGTTAAGGCTGTGTAGTTGCCAATACAGTGACCATTAACATTATTGATGGTTAAGAAGTAGGCTTGAAATAACTGCGCTCCCTCAGAACGCATGAAAATCTCTCTTCCCTAGCCCCCAATCTAAATGTCCCTATTATCAATTAAAAAAAATGGGTACAGCTTATTTCGATGAACTTCTCAATAAAAATCATTGGGTTCAAGCAATACATACTGCTGTTAAAGGAAGAGCTAGATATAAGGTAAATGGACTTTATCATTCAGAGGCCCTTAAAAGATACCTTGAATCGAGATTATTAGAGCAGAAAATAATCTTGCAAGCTAGTGCTAATAGTTACACAGGGAATGTGCTTGTTATTTTTACTCCAGATAAGAGTTTAAACGCGATCGCTCTCCTCATTCAAGACATCCTCTTAAATTATCGGCAAAAAAGCAGTAAATCACTTGCTTCTGCCGCAGTCACTAAAGAAAATACTGCTTTCGTTGGGGGTAATAACCGAAACATATCTGATTCAGCCATACTGCCTCAAATATCTATGCAGCGACAATTAAACCAAACAGGTAGTCAACTTATTCCGGTATTGGGGGCTGTTGGCGCTCTTGTATGCGCCACCGGATTGTTGTATGCATATAATCTTGACGAAGCCATTTTGCTTTTGATTCAGAAGTTGCATACACCACTGCGCGATCGCATTATGATTAGTATCACTTTTCTCGGCGATCCAGTAGTAATGCTGTTATCTTCTTTGGGGCTGGCAATTAGTCCTTTATATTATAATCGTCGTCGGGAAGCAACTATCTTAGGCATTGCTGGAGTCGGTGCAATCTTGCTAAATTGCTTGATGAAACTGTTATTTGGTAGAGCGCGTCCAGCACTGTGGAAACATATTATTAATGTGGGTCAACACAGTTTCCCCAGCGGCCATGCAATGGTCTCAATAGTGATTTACGGTTTTATCGGCTATATTTTAGCAAAACAGTTACCTCAATGGCGCTTTTGGATTTATGCCTTGACTGTTGTCTTAATTGCTGCCATTGGTTTCAGTCGGCTTTATTTAGGAGTACATTGGTTAACTGATGTGACAGCTGGCTATGCCGCAGGTTTACTGTGGTTGATTTTCTGTATTCTTAGCTTGGAGGCCACTAGGAAACAACTCTCAGAAAATATACAGTGACTTTTTATAACTATGGTTTTATCTGCCAAACTTTAACAGATTTATCGCCACTACCGCTATATAAAGTCTTTCCATCACTACTTAATGCAAGTCCATAAATCCCGCCTGCGTGTCCGGTAAGTTTCATGACTGATTTCCCTGTTTTGATGTCGCGTAATATGATTTCTCTACCTAAACCACCAGTAATAAATGTCTTGCTATCGGGACTTATAATTAACGTATTAATACTCATACCAAGCGATAAATTATGAACTAGCTTTCCTGTTTTCAAGTCCCAAGCTTTGAAACCTTTACCATCTGTGCTTCTGACTCCACCAGATTGAAAGCTATCGTCATGTCCACCACACAGGAGCATTGTCCCATCGTTACTAACAGCAAGCGTAATTGGGGCTGATGCTCGTTCCGAACCGTTGATCAGGTCTTCTTTTTTGGGTAGTGGTGGGGTAAAGCTGCCTAGTTGTTTACCTGTTAACAGACTCCAAACCCTAATTTTTCCCCCATTTTCACCTCCGCTGAAGAGGGTTTTACCATCAGGACTAATTGCAAGTGCTGTTGTTTCTACTTTCAGAATCCGGTCAATTTTTTGAGTTTTGAGATTCCGAAATTTGATAGTGTTATCGCCGCTACCACTGATTAAAGTTTGTCCGTCTAGGGTCAGTAACATTGCTCTTACCCCGGTTTTTTCAACAATGGTGCGAATTTCCTTTCCTGTTTGCGTGTTCCAAAATTTAATAGTGTTATCCAAACTTGTACTAATTAGAGTTTGATTGTCTGGAGTAATCAAGATTGATTTAATGCGCTCCCGATGTCCAGTTAAAGTGCGAAGCAATACACCTGTAGCCGGATTCCACAGTTTGATTGTTTTATCATCGCTACCACTAGCAATAACTTGACCACTAGCGGAAAGAGTTAATGCACGGACAGGTTCAGTGTGTCCTGATAAAGTTAATTTCAACCGCTTTACTTGTTCAGTATCTGTAGAAGTATTAGGTGTATTCGCTATCACCTGAAAGGTAGGAATCATACTAAAAGGTATAGTCAGGAAAAAACCAAGTAATGTTAAGGTTTTAAATAGGATGGGTAATTTCATAGCGATATTGCTGAAACTGCAACAAACCTAGCAAATAAACCTTGCTTGATTCGGACAAATAAAAACTGACTCCAGCATAATTTTTTATCCTTGCTGTGTCATTTTAGTAACTAATACTGTGCAACTAATGTCTCACAAGGTCAACATCCTAGTTAGTAGCTAGTTTGTCCGGCTTTTTTGCAGCTGGCGATCGCGGCGATTTACGTCCAGAAAGATCGTACAGTAAACCCATAAGTGCGGGTACGACAGTAGGTGTCAAAATAGTAGAAAAAGCCAGACCACCTGTTAAAACAATGCCTAACCCTTGATATAGCTCTGAACCCTGTCCTGGTAGAACTGCTAGCGGTAACATCCCCAAAACGCTAGTTCCGGCAGACATGAAAATGGCACGTAAGCGATCGCTTGTCGCATTATATAAGGATGCATCATAATCCTCACCTGCTTGCTGGAGTTGCAAGGCGCGATCAACTAGTAGAATGGCGTTGTTAACAACCACACCTGTAAGGATCACAAATCCCAAGGCTGTAATCATATCCAATGCCACATTCATTCCCGGAATCAGGTTAGCAATTACTAGGCTCAATAGTGCGCCACTCATACCCATCGGCACTGTTGCCATAATCACCACTGGGTAAAGGAATGAGCGATACAACGCCACCAGTAACAAGTAAGTAATCAAAATCGAAAATGCAAAGGCAGCAGCTAATTGACCAACAGTTATTGCTAACTGATCTGCTGAACCTGACAATTCTAGTCGATAGCCTGTTGGTAAACTGGCACGCAATGGATTCAGAATTTCTGCTTCGGTACGTTCCACCAGCGTAGCAAGAGGGGCATCGGGTGCAAGAGAAACAGTAAGACTAATTGAGCGCTCTAAATCAACGTGGTTAATGGCATCAGCTCCGGTTGTTTCCACGACTTCGGCAATATCCCCTAATTGCACTTGTCGTCCTTGTGCATATAAAGACAATTGGCGCAGTTGTTCTGGCGTTTCCACAGCAGTATTTTGTAATTCCACTGAGACATCTAATTCTTCTTTGCCATCAATGTAATCGGAGGCAACTTTACCACCCAATGCTGCTTCTACCATCGAACCAATTTCTGCTTCCGAAAGTCCTACCTCCGCGATGCGTTCGCGGTTGGGAATCACTTGTAATTCTCCTGCACCCAATACAAAGTTTGAGCGCACATTCTGAACCCCTGGAAGCGATCGCAATTTTCCGGTAATTTGCTTTTCTAAGTCACCAATCTGATTTAAGTCAGCCCCAACAATATCCACTTCAAATTCTTTACCCGGATCGCGGAAGATAGAAATCCGTGTTGGGATTACAAAACGGTATCCAGGAAAGTTACTACTTTGGGCGCGTAACCGATCCACCATATCAGCGAGTCCCGTAGTCGTGGCAAATTCTGGTTTTAAGATAGTGGCAATACCTCGCAGTGCCCCTGGACGGTCAACATACATGATGCGCTCAACTTCTGGTTGCGATCGCAGAAATTTTTGCACAGATTCAGATTGCCGAATCGCTTCGGGGATACTGGTTCCCGGCAAAGGTTCCGCCCGCAATACAACTAAGTTACGATTTCCTTCGGGTAGATAATCGGCAGGTGGCAAGAGAAAAATACTAGCTACTAATAAAACAATCGGAATCGACAGCACAACTAATCTGCGACGAATATGCCTACGTCCCAGTGACCAACTAACAGTAGCGGCGAGAAAGTTTTCCAGTTTGCCTTGGAAATGACGAAACACCGCAGAGGTTTTGGCCACCATGCGCTCAAACCAATTACCGCCCCGATATTCTCCACCCTGCATCATTTGCATGGCTTCCGATTGTTTGAGGAACAATCCTGATAGCATTGGTACTAAAGTTAATGCCGCAAATAGCGAGAATAGAGAAGAGGCAGAAAGAGTGATCGCCATATCGGTGTAGAGTTGTCCTGCTTCACCCGTCACCATTAACAACGGGACAAACACGACTATGTTACTCAAAGTAGAACCGAGCATTGCGCCCCAGACTTCCTGGGTGCCATCGATTGCTGCCCGAAGTGCGTTTTTGCCTTGCTGCATGTGGGTAAAGACATTCTCAATTACAACAATTGAGTTATCCACCACCATGCCCACAGAAAACGCAAGTCCTGCCAAACTGATGATGTTCAATGTTCGTCCAAATGCAGACATAACAATGAATACAGCAATTGTGCCAATAGGAATAGTTATGGCAACTACAGCAACGGTTCGCATCGAACCTAAAAATAGCAACAAGACAATGATTGCTAGCAATCCACCACTAACCAAGTTCTCTCGAACGAAAGCCACAGATTGGTTAATATATTCGCTTTCATCGTAGTTGTAGACAAAGCGAATTCCTTGGTTTTCCCTGTCGAACTCAGTTTGCAATGCTGCAATTTCCGCCCGGACACCTTTGGCAATTTCAGGCACATTCGCCCCAATTTGACGAATCACACCCACCGCCACCGCAGATTTGCCGTTGAACATTAACGCACTATCTTGCGGTTTGCGTCCCATCTGTACTTTTGCTACATCTCGCAAGTAAACTGTGCCTGATTGGTCGCGTCGCAGCACAAAGCCTTCAATTTGCGATAAATCTTGTGATCTGCTAATTGTGCGGACTCGATATTCCCGTCGTCCTAAAATTAATGGCCCACCCCGAATATCGCGGTTGTTTTCCTGAAGAACTCTTACTACATCGCCAATTGCGAGGTTGCGATCGCTTAATGCTTTCGGATCAACCTTCACCTCGACTTCTCGTTCTTGTCCACCCACTAATAAAAACTGCCCAGTTCCTTCGACTTGGCGCAAACGGGGAATCACCACTTCATCTGCTAAGTCCCGATAACGGTCTGCATCTGGTTGAAATCCTTCTTTGGTATCAAAGGGAATCCACATCATCGGTGAACTGTTACCACCCACCAGTTCTACATTCGATTCCTGTGCTTCTGGAGGCAAGCTTTCCACCTGTTGCAAGCGGTTGAGAACATCTATCATCCGTTCTCTGGCGTTGGCATCCTGAGCAAATTCTAAGGTAATGCTGCTGCGTCCAGCACGAGAAGTACTGCTAATTTCTTGGACACCTAGCACCTCTTGCATCTGTTCTTCAATGGGGCGGGTAATCAGGTCTTCTACTTCTGTTGGGCCTGCACCGGGATAGGTGGTTGTGATCGTAATTTCAGGGCGATCGCCTCCTGGTTGCAATTCTAGGGGTAACTTTAGTAGGGAGAACACCCCGAACATTGCTACTAAGCAAAACAAAACAAAAGTTCCATGTCGCCAACGAACTGCGGTTTCAATAAAACTCATAACTAATTCGTAATTCGTAATTCGTAATTCAGAAAATTATATTTAAACTGGGTTTGCAGTATTTTGAAGAAGGAAAGGTTAAAAGAGAAAGAGACGATTCTTCCTCTTTAACCGACTTCTTTCTGCAAGAAGTCTGATGTTTTAAGTTGGATCAACTATCTTTACAGGCGCACCATCTTGCAATCCATCACCGCCACGTAGCACAATGCGTTGACCAGTGCGTAAAGTAGGATGATAAATTGCGACATTTTTACCCATGTCAGCAACCATTTCGACTGGAATTTGTTTAGCTTTGCCGTCAGCAACTGCAAAAACTAGCCACTCGTTTTGCCTTCTGGTTAATGCATCTCGTGATACCACAAAGCTAGAGCGATTCGAGGGCATATTTAGGTTGCCTGCGATCGCCATTCCAGGTATTAATCCTGATGGGGGTTTGTTAATTTGGACACGCACACGCTGGCGACGAGAAGCAGTATCGGCAGAAGGGACTACAGCAGTAATAGTGGCGCGTTGTTTCCATTGCGGTAGAGCGCGAGTTGTGAGATCGATTGTCATACCTGGGGTAACTTTACCACTGAGTTCTTCGGGTAACTCAAGGAAAATATCGAAGCGATCGCCTGCTACTAAGGTGACAATTTGACCAGAACTTTGGACTAAATCGCCATTGCTGATATGGCGAGTTTGCACTATTCCCGATTCCGATGCCAAAATCCGAGTTCGCTGTTTTGCTAATTCTGCTTGAGCTAAGGTGGCTTTAGCTGCTTCTACATTTGCCCGTTGAGCGGCAATTTCTTCTTGAATCGGCCCAGCTTTAGCTTCGGCAAGTTCTGCCTCGGCTTCTAACCGTTCTCCTTGGATGTTATTTAATTGTGCTTGAGCTTCCACTAGCACTCTTTGAGATAAAGCGCCCTCTTTAACAAGATTGCTAGTCCGTTTCAGGTTATCCTGCGCTTCCAGTTCTCGCGCCTTCGCAGATGTGACAGCCGCTTGACGTTGAGCAATGATTTCTTTTCGAGTACCAACCTCCAAACGTGCCAGATTGCTCCGTTGTTGTGCCAGTTGCGCTCGTGCTTGGCTAATTGCCAATTGCTGATCGGTATCGTCCAGTAAAGCGATCGCCATCCCTATTTTCACGCGATCGCCTGGTTGCACTGAAATTTGCTTGACAATTCCACCAGTTTGAGCGCGGATTGTTGACTGCTGAGTGGCTTCTACTTGTCCCAACAACTGGACACTTCTTGTAGCATTTCCTGTTGCGAGGGAGATTGTTTCAATTGGTTTTGGGGGTGGTCCTTGTTGTTGTGCAACCGAGGAGCGTGGTGCGCCACCAGGAGCGAGCATCCGCCAGAGGATAATGCCACCGGTTGCCAAAAATAGAATCAGCAATCTCCAGAACCAAGGTTTACGCGAACGAGTAGGTGCTAACTCAGAAGGCACAGAACTATCTGATTGGGTTTCAACCGTTGAAACTTGATTTTCAGAAGTATCCATAGCGATTAACGGTGAGCTGCTGAGGTTTGAGGGCTAACTATCAACCGTTGAAAGTGAACAATGAATAGTCCAATGTTCGCTATCAACAATCAATTATTTAGATAAAAGTAAATTTACGTTACCTTTTCTGTAGTTTATTGGATAAATATGACAAAGAAATGTCAAGGTTAGTCATTGGTCATTTGTCAATTGGTCAAAAAGTTTTCTACTGCTTCGACTCAACTATTAGTTCTTTAACGCGATCGCGCGGTAAGCCTAACTCTTGACTAAGAGCGATTTCAAGTTTACTTATATCTGTGATTGGAAATTCAAATACTATCCTTGTGAGAACTGAGTTGTTGGTTTTAACGTTCACCCGTGAAATTCCTTTTTCGGGGAGAATTTCCACTTTGATTGCTACTATCCTTTTCATAATCTGTCGTGCCGATTGGGTATCTGCTAGCAGATATTTTTTGGTGAGATTGGAGCGACTTAAAATCCGATCTCCGACAAAACCGCTCCCCAGCCAAAAAACTAACCCAATCAACGGCAAGGACAACCAAAACACAAAGCCTAACGATCGCAACACTTGAAAAAGTTGGAGTTGCTGCATGGAAGGTATAAGGTTGAGTGTTTCCCGTCACTTTTGCGTCATCCTTTTAGCTTAATCTAAAATTAGCAAGCAAAAATTACGGCAACCTGAGCAAATAGGATGTTGATCTTACTAGTCGAAGATGACCCATCGCAGTTAGAGCCACTGCGGGCAGCCTTATTAAAGGTGGGGCATACAGTCGATGCGCTCGCTGATGGGGAAACAGCACAATGGTTTGCCTTTCGCAAAGACTATGACTTGCTGATTCTAGATTGGATGTTGCCTAAAGTGAGTGGCGTAGAATTGTGTCAAGTATTTCGACGAGCAGGTAAGCTGGCTCCTGTATTGATGCTGACGGCGAAAGACACGGTTTTAGATAAAGTAATGGGTTTAGATGCTGGAGCCGATGATTACTTAGTAAAGCCTGTGGATGTCCTAGAGTTATTGGCAAGAGTCCGGGCGCTAGGAAGGCGATCGCCTATGTGGCAAGGAGATATACTTAGCTTGGGCAATTTGCAACTTCATTTATCCAGTTTGACGCTCGAACTTGGTTCATTGACAACTCAACTTTCTAGCCGGGAGTTTCAATTGATGGAGTATTTAATGCGTCATCCCCGCCAAGTATTATCTCATAGCCAGATTGAGCAAGCCCTTTGGAGTTGGGGAGAGGAACCAGAAAGTAACGCAGTGACTACTTTAGTTCGCCGCTTACGCCAGCGCCTACAAACCATTGGCGTGAAAGATTGGATAGAAACAGTGCATCGGATGGGCTATCGAATAAATCCGCCTTTCTAAGTCGTTAGGAGGCAGTGAGGCAGTGGGGCAGAGGAGCAGAGGAGCAGAGGGGCAGGGGAGGAAACTAATGACAAATGACAAATGACAAATGACTAGTGACTAATGACTAATGACTAATGTTTGATCATAGCCGTCGTAATCTCGCTCACTGGTTTGCCCTGTCAATGGGTGGAATTTTGTTCGCTTTTGCAGGGGTGGGCTATTGTCTGAGTGTCGAAGAACAGTTGCGGGTTTTTGACGACGAACTCTTTTCAGAAAGTAAAGCCTTTGCCGTCAAAACCCAATACTCGCTTTATCAAAGTCAATGGCAAAATCAGCGCGGCCAGACTCCTGTAGAAAGTGATGCATCCTTGAATGGCGGGCTAATGTATGCACGGTGGTATAACTCTAATAAACAACTTTTGCAGTTTATCGGTTCATCGGGTGGCAAACAGTTGACCGCAAAACCTGGCTTTCAAACAGTAGAAGCACCAATAGACTCAGAATCATCTAGTACAAGAACCTGGGTTCGCCAAGTTACACTTCCTGTTTTGGAAGGTAAGGTGGTGATTGGCTATTTCCAAACGGCAGTTCCCATGAACTCTTTACGCGTTGGACTAAACCAAGCCCGCTTGTTTTTAACTTTCGGGGTTCCCGTAACTTTTGGTGTAATTGGCATTACAGGTTGGTTTTTGGGCGGATTGGCAATGCGGCCAAGCCTCCGTGCTTATCAGCAATTGCAGCAATTTACAGCCGATGCTTCTCATGAATTACGCGCACCCGTTGCTACGGTATTAAGCAATGCCCAAGTTGCTCTGATGCCTCCCGAAGACCCCGTGGAGCAAAGATTGCGGTTGCAAAATATCGTCCAAACTGCTAAGTCCATGAGTACGTTGATCAACGATCTGCTTTTTTTGTCGCGTCATAATGGCTCCCTTGCGGAAACCGGATTAAAACCTATTGATTTGTGTGAAATATTGCGATCGCTTGCTCAGGAGTTCGCAGCCCTTGCTCCTACCCAAAATCTCAATTTCAATGCTCACCTTCCAGAGCATCCAATGATGTTAAAAGCTGATGCTAATTTGCTCAAACAAGCTGTGATTAATCTACTGACTAATGCCTTCAAGTACACATCAGCAGATGGAAAGGTAGAATTATATCTTTTTACTCAGTCTCACTCTGCGGTAATTCAGGTCAAAGACAATGGGATTGGCATTCCCTCCACTGATTTGCCACACATATTTGATCGTTTTTATCGTGTAGATACTGTCCGATCTCGGCAAACAGGCGGCTTTGGACTTGGACTTGCGATCGCTCAACAAATTGTGCAACGATACGGAGGACAGATTACTGTAAATAGTATTCTAGGTCAAGGCTCCACCTTTCAAATTAGCCTTCCCCTAAAACTTTGACAAAAATAATTCAAGCTTTCACTCTGGCAAATGTTCACCAGTTTCAAGATTCTGTTTCATTGCAGCACCTATGCCATGAACAGCTGGGTCGATTTGTCTTTGGTAAACACAAATGACTAATGACTAATGACGATCTACACGGAAAATAGTGCAATATATAGCAATACGGTTCGGTTAAAGGGGAAAGGGAAAGGGGGAAAAAACTTTTAACCTTTAACCTTTTCCCCAAAGGTAATTCTGAGTTCAAAATGCTTATCCGAACCGTATTGCAATATATAGGCGCGTTAGCTTAACGAGAGTTGTCGCAGTTTTTTGAGGTATAAGTATAACTTTGGATCATTCAATCACACAAAGAGATAATGATTGTCTCCTGGTGTGATTGAGCGGGCGATCGCATCTGTCTGATAAAATTCAATCACCGTTTGACAATAGACCTGCCTTAAAAATAGAGGCTGAAACAACGCAAAATCATTCCCAGATTATTTTCATTGTTCCTTGTGAGCGCAGCTTATGGAGTCTCTTGCAAAAATATATTTTTGCACTCTTAGGGAAAAGGTTAAAGGGAAAGGATTTTGAGTTTTTTTACCCTTTTTCCCTTCCCCTTTACCCCGACAAATGCCAAGAAGTCTAATTTGTTTTAACCCAACCCCATTGTGGTACTAGTTATTTTTTGACGCTTTCTAACATTTCCATTACTTCTGCTTCCGGTTTTACCCTAGCTTCTGCTTCCAGAAATTCAGTTACTTGAGCCTCAATTTGATCTCGGACAATTTGGCGATATTCCAAGAAATGCTCAATTTGGGCACAAACAGCTAAGTAGCTACTCACCCCACCCGGATTATGCTGGTACATACTCCACAAATTGCGCCAGAATTGCCAGCGTGTTTGACGACGTACACCTTGACGCCAACAAATAATCAGAAACGCTCGGAGTACTTTCCAGTTCAATGGTTTCTTGGCAGCTTTGCCTTTTTTCGGGTAGGTTGCTTCGCCCAAAAGCCGGAAGTGTTTGTATGTACGCTCCAAAAACCGCTCTGGCTCATACAAATCACAGAATGCTTGCACATATTCACGAGCAATGTCTTCTAACGGTCGAGTTGGCACGAAGTTCATCAACGTGGTTTGGTTGATGTTGGCAGATTTATTGCGGAGTCGTCCTTCCTTTTCTAATCTATGCCAAAGTGCTGTATCTGGAAGCGCTTGCAACATACTAAATAAGGCTGTGGGGATTGCTGTTTGCTCGACAAATTTGACAATTCGTGCGCCTGCACCTGCCTTTTCGCCATCAAATCCAATGATAAAGCCTGCCATGACTCGCAGCCCGGAGCGGGTAATTTTATTTACCGCTTCGCTAAGTGAGTCTCGCGTATTCTGGTATTTCTGTGTGAAAGTGAGACTTTCTTCGTCGGGGGTTTCAATCCCCAGAAAAACGGCTCCAAAATTACACGCTACCATCAAATCCATCAGTTCTTGATCTTGAGCTAAATCAACTGAAGCCTCTGTGGCAAAGGAAAAGGGATAGTTATGTTCTACCATCCAGGGCAGAAGAGACTTCAAAAATAATTTGACATTCCGCTTATTACCGATGAAGTTGTCATCTACCATAAAAATACTGCGCCGCCAACCCAGTTTGTAGAGACAATCAAGTTCTGCTAAAAGTTGCTCTGGGGTTTTGGTGCGAGGTTTGCGACCGTATAGCACAATAATGTCGCAGAATTCACATTGAAAGGGGCATCCACGGGAAAATTGCACCGACATCTCTGCATAAGCTTCAAACTCTAGCAAATCAAAGCGAGGAGTTGGAGTGTTGGTGACATCGGGTTTTTCACCGCCAGAGCGAAAGATGCCTGTGCGATCGCCGCGTGCGATCGCTGCTACAAATAAGGGTAGGGTAATTTCCCCTTCGTCCAATATCAGGTAATCTGCTCCGGCGGATGTCATTTCATCTGGTAGCGCTGTCGGGAAGGGGCCACCCACAGCTACCTGCTTACCCCTCTGCTTTGCTTCCAATATCTGAGAGAGCAAATCTTCTTTTTGCACAATCATCGCCGACATAATAACCAAATCTGCCCAAGCCCATTCCGCTTCTGTACAGACACGAACATTTCGATCTACTAGCTTAAAATTCCATTCTTGCGGTAAGATCGCCGCTACAGTTACCAAGCCTAAAGGCGGTAGCATTGCTTTACGGTCTAATAAAGCCAGTGTTTTTTCAAAAGACCAAAAACTTTTTGGAAAGCGGGGGTATAGAAGTAAAACGTTCATATTTGATGCTTATAAACTTTGATTTTCGTTGGTGGTTGAGTTCATGTCAAACTAAACCAGTGGTGATAACACATTAGAGGAGCTTCTATATCCACTAGCTGTAACTTATACTATGACTGATTTAGACAAAGCAATATCTTGTGAGAGCGATTATTATAGAACTTACGCAAAATATCTCTCAAACTCTGATTTCTTGGTTAAGATTTTTTGATCAAAATTTAGATCGTAAAGACGCGATTCATTGCGTCTCTTGCATTAACCTGTTTTTTTTGTCACTTGGCAAATTGGCAACTCTAAGAAAATTAACTGTGTTATTTTCAATACTATACAAGGTGTATTTGCACTTTCAAGCTATTTAGACGGGCTGCAACCCGTCTTTTTTATCCCTGGATCATTTTAAAATCTAGTTTCCGGGTAGAACTGAAAATGCTCTTTCATTGCGACTCTGCCGCTAATTCAGGAGGCAGCAAGCAGCAGCCCATCCGCATTCCCAGCCGGAGGCTGGGAACTTTTTCAGCCAAGGTACTCTCCAGAGAAATTGAGCAAAGAGTAATTCCAGAAAGCACTATTAAACTAATTTCAGGTTTGGGTTCCGCCGAAAAGATCCGTATTGTACAAATTTCCCAGAGCAGTGTTTATTTTTGTCTCTAGAAGCTTCTATTCAATTATCTGTTCGTTAGTCTAATCCTTTCTCAATCAAGAATAACTTTTAACTGATTACTCCTGAAAGCGGGTGCAGTATTGTTAAATGAAAACTATGTCTGGTTTCAGTTTTCAGATACCGTTCTTGCAAAGGTTGCCATTGCTGCCACGACTGGTAACGATTTTCAGTTAACAAATTAGCAAAAGTGGGTAACTGAGTCTGAATTTCTGACTTGTATACATCTGTAAGCCAGTCAGTTAAAACAGCACTATCTTGCATCGTACCCAAAATTTCTTGGATATTTTTTACTTCTGTAATATAAGCTTCGTAAGACTCGCCATATAAGTCAGTAAATAATTCCATTAGATAGCGTATACGTTTAGCTTCTTTTCGCAAACTATGAAGACTTTCACCTTCTGTTGTCAATTGTTTTTCTATCTTTTTCGGTTTCCAGTTTTTTTGGATCTTCACTTCTGATTCTACAACTTCAGTACCAATTAGCCAGCCCGGATGCAGTAAGAAGTTACTCACTTCTGGCAAAAGTAAGTCTGGTAACACTTGCTGAATCGAAACAGATGCCAAAGGTTGATAACTGGGTTTCTCTAACCACTTATCCAATGCATCTTTGAGAGACTTGTAAGATTCATCGTTTAATGTTTTCTGCACACTCGATTCTACATCTTCACGTTGTTTATCCAAAGCTATAAAAGCTGTTTTTAGAGATTCCTGCTCTTTACGAGGTAAATTTGGTTTGTAATTGTTTTCCAAACTTTCTTTGAGTACGTCTAAATCTCGCAGATTACCAAGACGACGGGCTATTTTACCAATATTTTTATCGCTGACTGGTTTCGGCACATCTACCGCTAGCCCAAACCGAGTTACCGCTGTCCGTAGGCGGCGCATTCCCACTCGCATTTGATGTAGCGCTTCTGGATCTTCATCTTTCTTAACTGATTTTTCCCATTTAAAGGTTTTCTTAAAGTGTTTTTCAATCGCTTGGTAGGCGTAGTCACCGAGAGTTTTTACTGTGGGTTGTATGGCTAATGTCATAATAGGTCTGAATGATTACCTCATGAGGTTATTGCATAATAACAATATTATTTAAAAATTTGCATCTACTTTTGATATTTTTTATGCCATGAGAATTGTCAGGTAGGCTTATGACTATTGATAGTTGCATCCTATTTTATAAATATACAATATCTATCAAAGGTTCAAATAGCAGATTCACGCCGTCAATTTGATATGGACTATAGCTTTAAGATAAATATTTTATATAATAGAATGCTATAGCTAATATTTTTGCAACTCCTCAATATAATTTAAAATGCCAAACTTACATTTGTTAAATCAAGTTTTATTGACTTTTACAGATTCTTTTAAAGAACATAGAGAAAACTTATCAGCAGTGCTGCTAACACATGATAAGTATTTATGGTTAGGGTCAGATGAAACTTCTACTATTGAGCGTCTCTCTTTGGTTGATACTGATAAATTTACAGATCATCAACAATTTCGTGTAGCAGAATATATTAATTTACCTGCACCAGAAGACAAAGAAATAGATATAGAAGGACTGGCTTATACTGATAATTACTTATGGTTTGTTGGTTCTCACAGCTACAAACGCAAAAAATTCAAAGCTGAAAATACAGATGCCAAAAACTTTAAAAGGCTCGGAAAAATTGAATCAGAACCTAACCGTTACGTTTTAGGACGAATTCCTCTGATAGACGGTAAGCTATTCTCATCTTGCCCACACCCCGAAAACCCAGATGTGCAATTGAATGCCGTTAAATTAGAGGTGACGAATCAGGGTAACTTGCTGATGACAGCTTTAGCAAATGACGATCATTTAGGCTTATTTATTCAGGCAGCAATTCCTGGAAAGGATAATGGCTTTGATATTGAAGGAATAGGTATTTATCATAACCGCGTCTTTCTGGGTTTGCGCGGGCCTGTATTGCGGGGTTGGGCTATAGTGCTGGAAATAGAGTTAGAAGATTCTACTTCTGGACTGATGAAACTAAAGCAAATTGGAGAATTGCAGGAGTTATATAAAAAGCATTTTATCTGGTTGAATGGTTTGGGAATTCGGGATTTGTATGTAGATGATAAAGACTTATTGATTTTAGCTGGGCCAACGATGGATTTAGATGGCCCCGTGCAAGTTTATCGCTGGGTAAATGGTGTGAATTTGCGAGAAAATGTCTTCAGCAATCCCGATTTTGTGCAAGATATTCCTTATGGGAATCGGGAAGATCATGCTGAGGGAATGACGCTGTTTCAGGATGTAGCTGATATACCTTCGCTATTGGTAGTTTATGACTCTCCTGCAAAAAGTAGGCTGGTGGGTGATGATGGTGTAATGGCGGATGTGTTTAAGTTGGGCTAACTTCAATTTTGGATTTGGGATTTTACATTGTTAAATGTTAGTAGAAATTGCTTGTACGGGACAGGTGGGGATACACTGTTCGCAGACGATACAGCGCGATCGCGTGAATGTCAACTTGTACGTCTCTGGCTGGAGGGTGAGGGCTTCGGTAGGACAAACCCCAGTACACAAGCCACAGTGGACACACACATCCTCGTCGATCGCAATTTCGCCTAATGTCGAAGAAACATTAACATTACGCGATCGCATCCACTCGATCGCCGCATCTAATTGATCGATATCTCCCGATAATTCCACTACCAGCTTGCCAATTTGATTTGGGGCAACTTGGGCGCGGATAATATTAGCAGCGACGTTGAACTCTTTAGCCAGTACGTAAGTGACTGGCATTTGCACGGCGCGTTTCGGGAAGGTGAGTGTTACTCGTTTTTTCACAGGTTTAGCAGAGGGTTTTTTCTGTTGTAGCGTATTGAGAGTTTTATCAGTTCTCTCCTACGGTAAGTTGCACAACGCAAGGCAAGAGAAAGACATTGCTCCTACCTCAACATACATAGCGCTATTTCCAAAAATCTTTACAACACATAAATCGGCTGTAGGGGCGTATAGATGTATATAGATGTCAACTTACCGTTACTTACCGTGTCATCCCAGTTTTGTCTAAAGCCAAAACTTCCCCTCCCCTTCACAAGCTACGGTGTACACACAAGTCGAAGTACCCCCCTCAATCCCCCCAATGTATCGGGGGGAAGCCGGAAAATCTAGTTCCCTCTCCTTTGCAAGGGGAGGGTTAGGGTGGGGTAAAATGCCTGTTTTATAACCATTTGAGCTTACGTTGACACCAATATACAGTCCTGCACCCCTACAAAATTGGGGATTTCGTGTTATGGCGTTAAACTATAAGCAATTCGTGTAGGAGTTACGAATAAAAATATCCCCGACTTCTTTAAAATTCGGGAGATGAGCCTCTCTGTACTAGAAAAACTTCTAAGTAAGGTAGTATAAAGTTAGCATCTGTAAGATATTTCTTTCTACTACACCATCTGCTCCTAAGCAGGTAGCTAGAAAAATTCAATTAAAATTAATTAATATTGATATTTATTAATTAGTACGATCCGCAAATATAAACCTTTTGGAAGAGGCTCTAAAATTCAGCATTGAATTGATATTATATCAATTTTACAATTGAATTGAATTGCTTGTTATCTGTGATATCCATTTTAATTTGGAAAGCTTTTAACATGAAAATTTTAGTTGTCGAAGATGATGAATTAAATGCATACTCACTTACCACCGTTTTAACTAACCAAAACTACGCGGTTGAAGTTGCTACTGATGGTGATACTGCTTGGAATTTTATTCAAATTTACGATTATGATTTAATCCTCCTAGATGTAGTGTTGCCCAAGCTGGATGGCATTAGTCTTTGTCGTAAAATCCGGTCTAATGGTCTGCAAATGCCAATATTATTATTGACAGGGTGCGATAGTAGTCATGAGAAAGCGATCGGACTCGATGCAGGTGCAGATGACTACGTAGTTAAACCCTTTGACGCAGAAGAGTTAATTGCTCGTGTTAGGGCACTGTTGCGTCGTAAAGGCGTAACCTCGCAACCTGTGCTGGAGTATGGTCAGTTGCGGCTAGACCCTAGTAGCTGTGAAGCGGTCTATGCTGGAAATCTGCTGCCACTTACTCCCAAAGAGTATGCTCTTTTAGAACTATTCTTGCGAAATACTCGCCGGGTGTTTAGCTGCGGCATGATTTTAGAACATCTGTGGTGTTATGAAGACACTCCACAAGAAGAAGCTGTTCGCACCCATATCAAAGGGTTGCGACACAAACTCAAAGCTGTAGGAGCGCCCAGTGATTTGGTTGAAACAGTTTATGGTATTGGCTATCGGCTGAAACCAGGGGCAGAGGAGGAGAAGGGCAGGGGGGCAGAGGAGCGTGCAAAATCCTTGGTATCCAATCTCAAATCACAGCAGCAAACATTAATGGCAGTTGCGGAAATTTGGCAACGATTTCAAGGGCGTATAGACGAGCAGGTGAGGGTACTGGAGGAAGCGATCGCAACTTTAAACCAAAATAGTTTAAATTTCGATTTGCGATCGCTTGCAGCCAAAGAGGCGCACACCTTGGCGGGATCTTTAGGCACTTTTGGCTTGCCTCTTGGCTCAAAATTGGCACGTGATATCGAACTATTACTGAGTTCTGGTCAAACTTTGAGTCAATCTGAGATTAGCAACCTCGAAAGTGGGGTAAAGTTATTACGTCGGGAAATTGACGGAAACGAAGCAGCGGTAATATCTGCATCACCAACCCCACAAGTTTTAGAAACAGTCACACAACCGCTGCAAAATGACTCATATACAGAAATTAAAATATTAGTTGTGGATGACGATCCGCAAATTCAAGCATTCTTGCAAACCTTACTTAGTCCTTGGGGACTGAAGGCGATCGCTCTTGAAGATCCTCGTCAGTTCTGGGAAACCTTGGAAGTAGTTACGCCAGATATGCTGATTCTGGATGTGGAATTGCCTTATACAAATGGTATAGAACTTTGCCAATTAGTACGCAACGATTCGCGCTGGTGTGAGTTACCCATTCTATTCCTCACTGTGCATAGCGATGCCGAGATGGTAAATCAAGTTTTTAGCGTTGGTGCTGATGACTTTGTAAGCAAGCCCATTGTCGGGCCAGAACTAGTAACCCGGATCGTCAATCGCTTAGAACGGATGAAATTGCGGCAGCGCGTTGTGCAGGGAGGTAGGGGGGCAGGGGGGCAGAGGAGCAGGGGAGCGCAACAACAAGGGAATGAAGTTTTATTGACAGTTAAAGATACCGGACGCGGTATCCCAACAGACAAACTTGAGAGTGTCTTTGAGCGCTTTCAACAAGTTGACTCTTCAGATTCACGCAACCATGATGGAACTGGTTTAGGTTTGGCAATTTGCAAGAGCATTATGCAACAACACGGCGGACGCATCTGGGCTGAAAGTGCATTGGGTGAAGGCAGCACTTTTTACGTCACTCTGCCATTATTTAGGACTTTCCAAGATACTGATCTAGATGACTCTTCCAACATTCCTATGATTCATAGTAGTTTCGAGCCAACTACAAATAGCCAACTAAGTCCAGATGCAGAATTTTCGAGCAACGGGCGTGTGACTACCAAGGAATTTGAACAACGGGTGATGAAGTTACTTCAGGGAATTACCCTGAATCAACAAGAGGATAGCAGTGATGACAACAAAGCAAATTCTAGTGGTTGATAACGAGCAATATATTCAAGAAGTTGCCAAGATTTGCTTGGAAACAGTCGCAGGCTGGAAAGTAGTGACTGCGAGTTCTGGTCAAGAAGGCATAATTAAAGCTGAGACTTACCAACCAGATGCAATTTTACTAGATGTGATGATGCCAGAGATGGATGGCATCACTACATTTGAAAAGTTACAAGCCAATCCATTAACTAAAACGATTCCAGTTATTTTCTTAACTGCTAAAATCCAAGCTTCCGATCGCCGTCGCTATAATCAGATGGGAATGATTAGTGCGATCGCTAAACCATTCAATCCTCTAGAATTAGCTGCTGAAGTAGCCCTAGCGTTGGGCTGGAGTTTAGAAAAGTAAAACAAAATCTATAGCAAATTAATTTATAGAAAGTAGACTTAGAGAAAAGTAATTTAAAAGTTTTTTTAGGTATTAAAAAAATTAGTTTAATTTTTATTAATAAAACTTAATAAATATATATTTGCTGAACTACTTGATGTTGTAAAATAAGCAGTGGATTTTGTCGATTAACAGATTAAATCGTAATTTGGTTATTTTTGGTAATAAAGACCAAAAAATTCGACATAATCAGCATTTTCATTTCACCGAATTAATATTACGGATGGGTCTAATTGACGAACCACTCATTTTGGTATTATTGCTTTTTCTTCTTCGGTATCACTCTTGCCCGATACTTTCTGATTGCTGGCGGAGCATACTTGCTCTTTTATTTAATTCTGGGAAAGTCTCTCGCCAACAAGAGCTTGCGTTTGAAACCGTTGATGAATTCTTCCATTAAAAAGGATATTGAATTATCAGTAATCTCCACAGTAGTTTTTGCTATTTCTGGAGCGTTTATGATCTCAGAGTATAATTTGGGAGCAACGCTTTTATACGCTGACATCTGGAAATACGGACTGTGGTATTTAATAGTTAGCTTTATTGCAGTGCTAATTCTTCAAGATACTTACTTTTATTTTATCCATCGGATGTTTCACCATCCTCTAATTTTTAGATGGATGCATTATGGACACCACCGTTCAGGAGATCCAACACCCTGGAGTTCCGCTGCCTTCGACTTACCAGAAGCGATCGTACAAGCACTTTTTTTTGTAGGTGTAAGCTTCATAGTTCCGCTGCATTTCGTCACCTTAGTTACCGCACTGATAACTATGACAGTATGGGCAGTGTTTACTCATCTTGGATTTGAGCTATTTCCCTCCTCATCTAAAAGTTACTGGATTGGAAGCTGGCTTATCGGTTCTATGCATCATTCCATACATCATCGCAAGTATAAAGTACACTACGGTTTGTATTTTACGTTCTGGGACAAACTGCTTGGTACTGAAGATCCTAATTATGAAAACGAAAGCCACACAAGGGAGTTTTAACTATAGCAGTCCTAAATCATTTGTGAAATATTTTTCTGTTGGCTGTCAGTAGTCATTTGTCCTTTGTAATCACAAAGGACAAATAACTACTGACTATTTAATTTTTGTCGAATTCTCAAGCTTGTTTGGATTCACCCAACGGTTGACAAATTCGTTGTTATGTTTGTACACCTTGATTTGCACTTGCTTGGGACTTAACTTGACTATTTCGGCAGGAATTCTTTGGACATCGCCAGAATCTGCGCGGGGCTTGTAAAGCCAAATCACTTTTTGCCCAACTTGAAAGTAGTTAGGATTGCTAGTTAAAGAAGGCGTACTGTCTGCCCAAGAGGGGAAAGCAACTGCTAAGTTGAGCAAAAGTACTAAGACCACTAGAGTGATTTGAAAAAGTTTCATAATCATCGCGCTTGTCTTAGGTCTGATGGGGCAATCAATCTGCTGCTCTAGCATTTAGTTATTGTCCTTATTTGGGTTCTCAAAGTTCAAAGCTCGTATACTAAAACTTCTTTAGGCGATTTAGTAAAAGTTAAAATATCTACTGATTTCAGGATAAAACGACTTGGAAAATAAAATCAAATAGTCTTATTTGTTAAAACGATAACTTAGATTTATATATAGAATGAGAACAAATGGAAAAGCTGAAGTAACAAGTTTATTCTACGAAAGCGATCGCTGTTTGCCGTCAACCCAAAATAAATCTTTTGGCTGAGACATTGAAGCGATGCCTACGGCGGTAAACTACGCTTGAAGCTGAAATTTAAGCAGCCCAAAAAATCGGGGCGGGTTTGGAACCTGACTTTTCACGGCATGTGGAAAAGGTTATTTTGAAGGTTTCTCAAACCCTAACTTTGTGGTTTTTACATCCTTGTGTCCGAGTAATTCCTACACTGTGCGGATGTCGTAGCCGTTTTGTAATAAATGGGTAGCAAAACTGTGGCGAAACGTATGACAACCTACCTTTTTTTGAATACTGGCTTGACGAACCCCTTGTTTTAACGCTTTTTGTAAACTACTCTCGTGCAAACGATGACGACAAACTTCTCCACTACGTGGATCTTTAGTTCTTCAGCCATACTTTCAGGTAGCATAGTCACCCGACTTTCATTTCCCTTTGTATCGCGCACAATAATTTGATATAGAAGTTTTCTGTATATTCAGACAAGAATTCGTTGTAATGCTTGATATATTAAGATTGAGAAAAAGATTATACGAAAACTTTCCGTATAATAAGTAGTTGGGCGGCACGGAACGAATGAACGACTATAAAGACTCAATGCAGAATTCCCTGAAGCTCGGATTCTTCATCCAGCCCGTCCACCCGCCGTCCCGTTCCTATGGGGACGTTCTCTGCGAGGATCGCGAAGCAGTAATGCTCGCCGATCGGCTCGGCTACCGCGAGGCCTTCATTGGCGAGCATCTCGTCGACTCGGCCGAGACGATCACATCAAGCCTCGCTTTCATTGCGAATCTCGCCGATGCGTGCCCGTCGATCACCTTCGGTACCGGCGTGCTTCCACTCGCCAACTACCACCCGGCGATGGTGGCGGCGCAGGTTGCGATGGTGGATCACCTGGTGCAGGGTCGATTGATCCTGGGAGTCGGACCCGGCGTTCCCGGTGACGCAGAAGCCATCGGAGATTTGGGATCGGACCGAAATCGCAAGACCCAAGAGGCGCTCGAGCACATGTGCCGGATCTGGAGCGAAGAGCCGCCGTACCGGATCGAAGGCAAGTTCTACCGAACCACCACAGAGCGCTGGCTTGATCGGAACATCGGAGTGGGTGTCGCTGTCCGACCGCTGCAAGAGCCCCATCCGCCCATCGCCATCACCTCGAACCGACCGGGCGCTCAGGGACCGCACGCCGCGGGAGCGCGCGGCTGGTCCGGAATCTCGGCGACCTACGTGGGTGCGTACGTCGTCCGGGCCCACATTAAGAACTACCTGGAAGGCCGGCGATCGGCGGGTCTCTGTGCCCATGCTTCCGGGTGGCGCGTGGCGCGCAGCGTTTTCGTGGCCGATGACGAGGCCACGGCACATCGCTACGTGCATCGCGAGGGCGGCGCGCACGACTTCTACTTCCACGTCATGAGGACCAAGCTCGCAAAGGCTGGCGCACTGGACGTCATGCGCGACTTTCCCGACCAGCCGGATTCCGAACTCTCTACGAAGCGGTGCATCGAGCGTCTCGTAATCACGGGAACCCCCCAGAGCGTCGCAGACCAGATTCTTGCATTCCGCAACGAGGTCGGCGCGTTCGGCACACTGCTCTACACGGGCCACGACTGGACCGATCCAGCGCTCGCCCGGCGCTCTATGGAGCTCATGGCGAACGAGGTCTGGCCCCGGATCGATCCTGACTTTTCACGGTAGTCCTCAAACCACGAAACAGCGTGGCTTTTTCCACAGTCTAATTCTCAAGAACTCTAAGTTAATGAAAATAGGTAACGTAAAAGTTAGGGTTTAAGAAACCCTCAAAATAACCTTTTCCACATGCCGTGAAAAGTCAGGTTTGGAACCTGCCCCGACATCTGATATACTCCGCCCAACGGCTGTAGCTACAGGCTTTAAACTATCAACTAAATGCACCATATCTTCTAAAGAAAGTGCTTGACGGGCATCAGAAACAGATTTTTCTGGTTCTGGGTGACATTCAATAATTAATCCATCTGCACCGCAAGCGATCGCAGCCCTAGCTACAGGTGCTACCAACTCCCGTTTGCCGACGGCATGGGAAGGATCTACAATTACAGGCAAGTGAGTTATTTGCTTGAGTGCTGCCACTGCCCCTAAATCTAGGACGTTACGGGTGTAATCGTCGAAACTGCGAATACCTCTTTCGCACAACACCACATCAGGATTCCCGTGACTAAGGATATATTCAGCAGCCATGACAAATTCTTCAATAGTCGCTGCTAAACCACGTTTGAGTAGTATTGGTTTACCAGCTTGTCCCAAAGCTTTGAGCAAGTCAAAGTTTTGCATATTGCGGCTACCAACTTGAAGCATATCAGCGTGAGCGGCGACTACTTCAATTTGAGAAATTGACATCACCTCCGTGACAACTGGCATATTGTAATGCGATCGCACCCTAGCTAAAATCTCTAATCCTGACTCTCCCATACCTTGGAAAGCGTAGGGAGATGTACGGGGTTTGTAAACACCACCACGCAACCCCTGTACTGATGCATTAGATAGCCTTTGGGCGACTATCTCCATTTGTTCTAAGCTTTCAACAGTGCAGGGCCCGCCGATAATTACCAGTTCTTTACCGCCGAAAGCGACTTCTTTCGAGATTTTAACGATTGTCTGGTGGTTGAGATGGGCTTGTGCAGCAAGTTTGGCATTAATCATGGTTATATTTTCCTGAAAAATTAAGTATTGGGCATTGGGCAAAACAGTGCTGAGTGCTGAGTGCTGAGTGCTGAGTGCTGAGTGCTGAGTTAAGAGTTAGGAGTTAGGAGTTAGGAGTTAGGAGTTAAGAGTTTTGTTTATCACTTTGTCCCCTTGTCCCCTCATCTCTCTCTTGTCTCCCATGCCCCATGCCCAATGCCCTATTAACAAAAAAGCCCGAAACCTTTATAAAGTTCCGGGCGCGTTTTGATTCATTGGCATGACGCTATTTACCCGGAATTTATTCTGGGCCAAAAGTAAAAGCCATAAAACCAACTAATGAAATAAGCCATGACAATGAAATTCTCCTTAAAAAAACAAAAACCGCAGAGTTTGCTCTGCGGTTCACCGGGCGGTTTCCATTAGGAAACTTAATTCACCCCCGGTGAACCACCCTAAACCAAAAATAAAAGTAGGAATTTGTGTTAAGCATTTGCGGACTTTTTGCTGGAAAACTTAAAAAATATACCTATGTAAAATAAAGCTAGCAGAAAGAGTAGGCTTTGTCAAGACCTGCACAAACTATAAAAAAACGATAGACTCAGTACAACTCTGGGGATTAAGACTAATAACGCTTTGCACAATTCAAAATCACGCCCTGTTCTGATTTTACTAGTTGCTTATTTGCGTAGACAAAAACAGCGGCTTGTCATTAGACATGACGATAGTTATATAACCTCAGAAGAAAAAGCCAGGATTGAGAAGTTAAAATATATAATTCTCCTGACTTCATCTTACGAAAGCTTATTGCAGGGAATTGACAACCGCCATACATTATTGCCCAAGTTCTCATTCACCAGATCAATTTTTTAGGATCATCTGTCTCATTATGCCCAGTTCCAAAATCTTAACCCAATCTTTCGACTATTATGGAGCTTACCCCTGCCCAGTCTGTCGAATAGGTAAGATTTCTCACATGCCATTGATGGAAGCTATGGCTTGTGACTTTTGCCAAGAGATTTTTACAGTCAATTTAGAGCAACAGCAAATCAAGATGCCTTCTAGGCAACCACCTTTGACTTGGCGTTGGAATGGGTTTAGTTGGACAGAAGGCCAGTTGGAAGGTGTGGAATTAGGTTGGGGTTATGGATTAGCAGCAGCAGTTTTCATAATTCTTCCCACGACTCTAATTGGCATAGTAGCTTACTATTTTCCTGCTAATCTGAAGGAACCCATTACCTGGATGCCATATATTTGGACGATATTAACCTTCTTATCACATTTATCAATTATTGTCTGGATTTATATTGAAGTCTATCAGATTCCAATTGCAGCATATTTTCGAGCGATCGCTCGATGGAGAAATGGAGAGATGGGGAGATGAGAAATCAATTAAAAATTAAAAATTAAAAAACTTCTGCCCCCTGCCTCCTACCCCCTTTTTCCCAAAGCCCCATAATCCATAACAAATGATGCAGCGTATAAATGACTCCATCACTCATAATTAAGTTGATTGTCCACCAAAATATCGTATGAGCGATCTGGAGCGGTACTACAGAGTTTTGGAATTAGAGCCTGGAGCAACACTTGAAGAAGTGAACCAGGCTTACAAAGATTTAGTCTTTGTTTGGCATCCCGATCGCATTCCCAAAGACAATCTCCGTTTACAGCAGAAAGCACAAGATAAGCTGAAAGCCATAAATGAAGCTCGTGAAAAGTTGCGCTCTCTAAAAACCAAACATCAAACCACACATCAAACTACATATCAAACCACACATCACTCACCGTCACCTCAACAAGAAAAACCATCTCAACCAACTCAGAAACCACCAAAGCAAAACTCAGACTTGAGTGGCAAAGACTACAGTCGGGCAAATTTGAGCAATAAAGACTTATCTGGCAGAAATCTAAGTTATGCCAATTTGAGCGGTGCTAATCTCAGCGATACCTTTATGCACAAAGTCAACCTCAGAGGTGCAAATTTATCTGAAGCAAATTTATTTCGGGCAAATCTACTTTTAGCCGATCTCAGGGAGGCAAATTTACGCGCTGCTAATTTGATTGGAGCGGATCTTAGTGGAGCCGACTTGCGAGGAGCCGACTTGACGGGAGCGCGGATTCGCTCTGGTGAGCGCCTTCTGGTTAAATTAGTTGGGACTAACTTAGCAGGGGCAATTATGCCTGATGGCTCAATTTATCAATAACTGAGGTTGCGCCATAACACCAAAATCCTCATGTAGAGACGCGATTTATCGCGTCTTAAAAAACCAATTATCCAGACTAATAATACCAATTTGAAACAAGTCGGGAATCTGACCTAGCTTTATCCATCCCTACAACCTGCGTGTAAAATTGGATATGATACATCAAGGCTTTTAGGCATTGTGAACTTTTTTATCGGTTGTGCTGTTTGGGCATATAAAGGTTGGGTAGGCGAACTCTATCCCCAAGGTACTCGCACTGCTGATTTTCTCCATCTCTACAGTCGTCGCTTCACCACTGTAGAAGGTAACACTACCTTTTATGCCGTGCCTAACCAAGAAACTGTAACTCGTTGGGCTGCCGAAACACCAACAGGTTTTGAATTTTGTCTAAAATTACCGCGAGATATTACCCATCAAGGGTTGCTAAAACCTTATATTCCAGCTGCTTTAAATTTTTTGGAGGGGATGCGCCCTTTAGGTAAGCATCTTGGCCCAATTTTTGCCCAGTTACCACCCAGCTATGCACCTGCATTACTTGACGATTTGTCCAACTTTCTGGAAGCTTGGCCGCGTACACAAGCACCCCTAGCAGTGGAAGTTCGGCATCCCGACTGGTTCAAAGAACCCCATGCTAGTAATTTGACAGCGCTTTTAGAAAAGTTAGGTGTCGGACGAGTACTGTTAGACTCGCGTCCCATTTACACTGGAGATGATGACCCCCAATTACAATCGGAACGGCGCAAACCTAAATTACCGTTGCAATTGAGTGTGACAGCACCTTTTACTCTGATTCGGTTTATTTCTCATCCGAATTTATCAGTGAATCAGCCATTTATGGAAGAGTGGGTAAGGCAGATTCAGCAATGGTTACAGATGGGAGTGCGAATTTATTTCTTTGTCCATTGTCCAATAGAAGCGCGATCGCCCAGCACGGCCCGTCACTTCCAAAAGCTATTAGAACAAAGTGGGACACCAGTTCCACCCTTACCTTGGAATAACCTTGAGCATCCCCCCAATCAACTCAGTTTATGGTGATCGTATTTAGTAGATAATTGGGGTTGTAATACTTTTCTGTTAAAGAAAAATTTTTAGAGTAGTTCCATCAAAGGAGGTTGAGATGAGTCGTCTTCTTTATGAAAATTCAGTCTCATATAAAGGATATCTCATAATTCCATTTGTTTTTGGTAAAGCCGACAATTACGAAATTTATTCGTATAAAATGCTATCTGAAATTGGGCACAGAAGCAAATTTCATAAAGCAGAAAATCCAGCAGAAATCTATGGAAGTGACGTTAAGAACATCATTGATATTGCTAAAGAGCATATCGATGAAAATTCCGAGTTTGTTCATCGGGGGGATAGTTTTAAGTCTCGCTATGTTTATCGGAACAATTTGATTATCATCTTCCAAGAAGGAGACAAATATTTTTATGACCATTATCCACCAGAGTTATTAAATAATATTGCAGCTCCAAAGTTATTCAAATCTGAATATGAATGTCTGAATTGGATTAAGCAAGGGTTTGATGGGCGACATGTGCGGCAAAGAGTGATTTGAAGAAGGTAGGAGTGATTTCAATACGGTTCGGTTAAAGGGGAAAGGGGAAAGGGGAATAAAAAACCTTTAACCGCAAACCCATTGCCCTTTTCCCCAAACCCTATTCTGAGTTCAAAATGCTTATCCGAACCGTATTGGGAGTATTTGCATTTGTACAGCAATGTTCATGTATTTGAACCACACCTGTGTAGGGGCGCAAGGCCTTGCGCCCCTACCGCGTGGTCTATTTACTGGAAAATAGCTGTAATTTGGAATTTTGCTTTGCAGCATTATTTAAATGTCTGCAATCAACCTTAATTTATTGCGCTTGGCTCCATGTAGATAATTTCCCAAATGTGGCTATCTAAGTCAGCAAATCCATGTCCATACATAAAACCGTGATCTTGCGGTTCATTATAGGTTGTTCCACCAGCAGCGACAGCCTTGCGAACTATTTCATCGACTTGTTCTCGACTATCAAAAGATAAACACACAAGCACTTCTGTGTTTTTTGTGGCATCACAAATTTCTTTGGGAGTAAACGTCTTAAACTTTTCATAGGTCAAGAGCATGACGAAAATGTTTTCGGACACAATCATACAGGTGGCAGTTTCGTCAGTGAATTGAGAATTAAACTCAAAGCCGAGTTGAGTAAAGAACTCGATCGATTGATTGAGGTTTTTAACTGGCAAATTAACGAAAATTTGAGTACTCATGGGTTCTTTTTTGGAATTATTTCACAATAAAGGATCGGCGAAAAAGTGCTGAGGTTTTACTCTAGGGAAGACGCCCATAAGCGCCTCCCCACAAGTTAAGGAGTTTGCTGGCAATTGACCATCCAGGGAATGCCGAATTGATCGACTAACATACCAAAGCGGACAGACCAAAAGGTTTGATCGATCGGCATTTTCACTTTTCCGTTTTCTGCCAGGATATGAAAGATGCGTTCTGCCTCTGCTGGCTCGTCAACGCTGATTTGCACGTAAAAGCCTTGGGGTGTTTCAAAATATCCAGGCGGGCTGTCAGACCCCATCAAGAGGCGATCGCCCAGATCGAGGCAGACGTGCATGATTTTGTCATGCCATTCGGCAGGTATATGCTCGGCTGAGGGCGCATCTTTGTGGGTCATCATCATGACAATTTTGCCGCCAAGACAGTGTTCATAGAACTTGAACGCGGCTTCACAGTTACCGTTGAACATGAGATAAGGATTGGGTTTCATGGCGTTAACTCACTAGATTAGCCTATGGGTTGAGCGTGAATACAGCTTGAGAAGTCTCTGGATCGAATGGAACCGAGAGATGTTCGTGTAATATCTGCCATTCGCCTTGATTTTTCTGGCAGACAGAGGTGACGCGCATCCAGGTCTGCATTGCTGGATGGTCTTGGGTTCCTGTGAAGCGAAATAGCCAGTGTGCAACCGCTAAGTCTTCGCTGACGGTAATCTTCAGGTCTCGTGTTTCAATCTCAAAGGTGTCGGGGAAGTAAGGCAAACATTCTTTCCACACTTGACGCCAAGCATCTTTCCCTTGGGTTTGGAAAGGAGGTTTAACATCGAAGACGATAATCTCGTTGGCATAATGGGACATGATTTGCTCAACATCCTTGGCGCAGATAGCGCGTTGTTGCTCGGCAATTAGTTGGCGAATCTGAACTTCGTTAGTTGCGATCGCGTTTTTGGTTGTCATTGTCATCTCTCCTTTTGGTTGAGGTTGAGTGCAGTTACAAATTCTCTGGCAAGCCTGCAACTTCAATCACAGGCCGAATTTCAACGGTGCCGACGTGCGCGCCTGGAATCCGCGCGGCGATCGCGATCGCTTCGTCGAGATCCTGAGCATTAATCAGAAAAAAACCGCCTAATTGTTCGCGAGTCTCTGCAAACGGCCCGTCAGTTACTAGTGGTTTGCCATCGCGCACCCGAACGCTGGTTGCAGTTGCCACAGGGTGGAGTGGGGCGGTTGCGAGATACTGCCCCTTCGAGTTGAGTTGTTGTGCTAGTTGCGCGGATTCTACATAACAATGTTCCCGTTCAGTTTGGCTCAGGGCATTTTCCTCCAGGTAAATCAGCAGCAAATATTTCATCGGGTTGCCTCCTTTATTTCCCGTTGTTACTTCCCTTCTTTCGTAAGTCGAACGGTGCTGGCTCAAATCGACACCCCGCCAAAAATTTTTATCGTTTAGTACGATCTGGGTATACCTCCCTTGTTTCCCTTTGTTAGTAAGTCGAACGGCGCTAACTCAAATCGACACCTCGCCAAAAATTTTTATCGAAGAAAAGAGAAAAAATACCTCCTTGCCCCCTGCCCCCTTCAATTCAGGTATGATCCCAAACGCAAAAACAGACGTAAAACAAGTGATCGCCTCCCTTTATCGGGCTGAATGGGGGCGGATCGTCGCCATCCTCATTCGCTTGGTGGGGGATTTCGATGTGGCTGAAGAAGCGGTACAGGAAGCCTTTATCGCTGCCGTGAATCAATGGCAGTCGAGCGGCGTGCCCGATCTCCCCCGTGCGTGGATCGTCAAAACAGCCCGATACAAAGCCATCGATCGCCTCCGACGGCGGACACGGCTGACGGAAAAATTGGAATGGTACGCCGCCTCCGGGTTAATCCCAACCCGTGAGGAGCCAACTTACGATACAGACGAAATTCCAGACGACCGACTGCGGCTGATCTTTACTTGCTGCCACCCAGCACTGGCGATCGAGGCGCAGGTTGCTTTGACGCTGCGGCTGCTGGGCGGACTTGAAACAGATGAAATTGCGCGGGCATTTCTCGTGCCCACGGCAACGATGGCGCAACGACTGGTACGCGCCAAACGCAAGATTCGGGATGCAGGTATTCCCTATAAAGTGCCGGACACAACCGATCTGTCTGTGCGGGTGGACGCAGTGCTGACGGCGATCTATCTGATTTTCAATGAGGGCTACGCGACGACTAGGGGCGAGACGATGATGAGGGCTGACCTCTGTACAGAAGCGATTCGGCTGGGTCGCCTCGTGAGGACGTTGATGGCACCCCAACCGCCCTCAGAAGTAACTGCACTCTTGGCGCTGATGTTGCTGCACGACTCCCGGCGGGATGCCCGTTTGAATGAGGCAGGCGATCTGGTGTTGCTTGAAGATCAGGATCGTAGTCGCTGGAATCAACAGCAGATTGCTGAGGCGCTACCGCTCGTTGAAGAGGCATTGCGGGGCGAAACTGGCCCGTTTGGAGTGCAAGCAGCGATCGCGGCACTACATTGTCAGGCAGCACAAGCAGAAGAAACGGACTGGTTACAAATTGTCCGCCTCTACGATTTGCTTGAGAGCTTGCAGCCCTCGCCGATTGTGTCGCTGAATCGGGCGGTGGCGATCTCAATGATAGAAACTCCTCAAACGACCCTCAAACTCATTGATGGGCTTGCTCCCCAACTTAATGGCTACCATCTATTTCACGCCACCCGTGCGGAGATGCTGCGCCGCATTGGAGCCTCAGCGTCAGCCGCAGAGAGCTACGCGATCGCGCTTATGCTGGTTACAAATGACAGCGAACGCCGCTTTCTGGAGCGTCGGCTGCGCGAAGTTCAGCCCTAACATCCAGCATCACCGGACACGCGAAGAATTATTGATTACCAAGATTGTGTTCAGTTACTGATTAAACTTTGGTTAAGGGGAAAAGGGGAAGGGTAAAAGGGAAAAACCTTTAACCCAAACCCAGTAACTAAGCCCCGTTGGGGCGGGGTGTAGGGTGTAGGGTGTGGGGTGTAGGCTGCAATAGACAGCCCTAACAACCTTCTTCGTTCAAGCCCGGTTTTTCACTCTGGTTTGCATTGGTGGGGGCTTATACCCCTACCAATGCCGTCTTCCCTACAACCCTACCCCCTACACCCTGTTTTTGACACCTTCATGATGCCAATCTACTCGGTTCATACGATAAACGAAGCAGTCATCGTCACCAAATCGTCGAGACTCGACAAATCGGAAACCAAAACGTTCATAAAAGCGGTGGACGCGGGTATTGCCAGCAAGTGGATCGACGAGTACAGCTATCACTTGCGGGTCAGCAAAACATCGAGCAAGTGCAAGCTGCATCATTTGGGTTCCATAGCCTTTGCCCAAATCACTCTCTTCCCCAATCCAGATATCAATAGCGCGAAGATTCGCCGGAACATCACCCCAGTAGTGACTATCCTCACGTGCCGGATCGATAATCTGAAGAAATCCGATGGGGCGACCATCAATTTCAGCAATCAATTGCTCTCTCCATTCAGGAGTGCGGTCAAGTTCCGTCTCCCAGCCCCAGTCATCGTTAGGATCGGACTCTACCACATGAGGTTGCTCATCCCAATGTCGCAGCAGATCCAAATCAGCAAAGGTAGCAGGGCGGAGATTTATCCTCATTGAAGGTGTTACGTTATAGTTCATGGTTTTACTCAGGTTAGTTAGCACTTACCTACTCATATTTACCGTGGTGTAATCAAATACCAAAGGATAGGGGAATTTTACCAAGAAGCGATCGCCTACGGCGGGCGGGTACGCCATCGCAGAGTGAAGATATATACAAATCTAAAGACTTTATTAAATAGCTACCCAGGTAGAAAACGGGTAGTTCTCCGCTATCTTTAAGCAAGCGATTCAGGGATGATTAATTCTATAGAAAAGCGCTAGCAAAAATTTTAGGCTGGCATTTAATAAACCGCATATAAATCAAAGCCCTGAACTTTTATCAGGGCTTTTTAAATTTAAGCAGAGTAATCGCAGCCTTTTGAGTCTGATTATTTCGTTGAAGCGATCAATTATTTATACAGTAGTGCTAGTGCTGAAACACTGATGGCAATACTGGAAAAATTGATGCTGCGAGAAAACCGTAATTTTCATCTAATTCAAGAAACAGAAGCTGCTTTTCGTCAAAATTTTTCTCTGAGTGAAGGTATTTGCATTTTCGGGTAAAGCACTCTACGAAAATTGCTCTATAAATAGTATACAGAATAAACTACTATAAAACTATCGGAATAGTGTCTTTAAAGATTATGAGCAACACTAAAAAAGTTAGTGACGACTTAAGCGCTGCTGGACAACTAACTTCTGAAGAGTTAAAACAGGCAGCCCAAGAGGGATTTAAGTCAGTACTGAACCTGCGTTCTCCCGATGAAGCAGGTTTTCTCAGTGACGAACAGCAGCAAGCTCAAGCGGCTGGACTGCAATATGCTAATGTGCCATTAAAGCCTTCAGAAGCAAATCAAGAGCAAACAGAGTTAGCAATTCAGGAGATTGAGAACTTACCCAAACCAATTTTAATTCACTGTGCTGCTGGAGCAAGGGCTGGTGGTATCGCCTTGATTGCCAATGCTATTAGTGAAGGTCTGACTTATGAGGAAATTAGTCAGAAAGCTCAAGAGCTTGGTTTAAATTTAGAACAACCCCACCTCAAGCAATTCCTACTTGAAAAGTATATTGCCAAGCAAAAATGACTAACTCAGCACCAAGTCGTTTGGGTGAACTCGCTAATCTGTTTTTTAAATTGGGCGTCATTGGCTTTGGGGGCCCGGTTGCCCATATAGCCATGATTGAAGATGAAGTGGTTAAGCGGCGTCAGTGGTTGACAAGGGAGCATTTTCTAGATTTGCTGGGTGCAACTAACCTAATTCCTGGGCCAAATTCCACAGAAATGGCTATCCACATAGGATACATCTATGCAGGATGGCTGGGGCTGATTGTGTCAGGCGTTTGTTTCGTCTTACCTGCGGTTCTAATTACTGGTGGGTTTGCTTGGGTTTATGTTGTTTACGGTACTCTACCCCAAATTGCTCCTTTGCTTTATGGGATTAAACCAGCTGTTTTAGCAATCATCATCAATGCCCTGTGGGGCTTGGCCAAAAAGGCTGTGAAAACTCACCAATTATTAGTAATCGCTTTCGCTGTGGCATTGCTGACATTGTTATTCAAATTAAATGAAGTAATTGCCCTATTAATTGGGGGATTGCTGGGGATGGTTTGGTTAAATTCTGGCGAGAAAAACGATAAACCAGGAGATAAAGCCAACTTTCTGATTGCTAGTCTCAGTACAGGTGCAACTTTGAAAGCATCCGCTGTACTTGCTACATCGCTAGCTACTGCATCTACTGTAGCCAACGTTTCTTTATGGCAGTTGGGTTGGTTTTTTCTGAAAGTCGGTAGTGTCTTGTTTGGTGGTGGCTACCTTTTGGTGGCTTTTCTGCAAGGAGGATTAGTTCAAGAATACGGCTGGCTGACACAACAGCAGTTATTAGATGCGATCGCAATTGGTCAATTTACTCCTGGGCCAGTACTTTCCACTGCTACGTTTATCGGTTATGTGATTGCTGGCATACCTGGCGCAATTGTTGCCACCATTGGAATTTTTCTACCTTCTTTTGTTTTCGTTGCTGCCCTGAATCCGCTAATTCCACGCTTACGAGCCTCTTCTTGGACTAGAGCATTTTTGGATGCTGTGAATGTTAGTGCTGTAGCGTTAATGGTTGTTACTACTCTGCAACTGGGGGCGGCAACTTTAACATTACCACAAGCCCCATTTGTAGATTTTCTTGGCTTGGCGATCGCGATCGTCTCAGCCATTTTAGCTATTCGCTTTCGCATCAATGCTGCATGGCTAGTATTTGGTAGCGCCTTCATTGGCTGGGGTGCTTCACTCTTGGGCTACACTCGATGAAGTCGTAGGGGTGCAAGAAGACCTATTGGTGTCAACTTAAGCTCAAACGCTTATTCCACATGCGTTTTATCCCCCTTAATCCCCCCTTATAAAGGGGGGAAACAAGAAAATCCAGTTCCCTCCCCAATACATACGGGGAGGGTTAGGGTGGCAATACGGTTCGGTTAAAGGGTAAAGGGGAAAGGGGAAGGGTTTTGAATACATCCTTTACCCCTTACCCTTTCCCCAGATCATAAGGAAAGTGAAAAATGCTTATCCGAACCGTATTGGTTAGGGTGGGGTAACGCAGATCGTGATGGGAAGCCAGACAACTGAGTATCACGTTTTGGCAAGGGTTTCACGTTAAGTTGACACCAATGAAGAAGGCCTTGCGCTCCTACCGCGTAGTCTATTTACCTGAAAATAGCTGTAAGCTTTCTATGCTCTCTATGACTGGAATTGATAGAGATTTTTCTGATTTTGACGGCTTAAGTAAGTCAAAAAATAGATATATTAAATCTTGCTTTCAAACTACTTTTATGTGATAATCACCATTAAATACGGTAAGTACATGGTTTTTTAGTAGTTGATAGTCAGAGTTCAAAAATTTAGCTTTTTATCTATTTAAAAATAGATGTAGTTTGGATTGAGCAACGCGAAACCCAACATTGATCGGAGTGTTGGGTTCCGTTCCTCAACCATCCGAGAATTTTGTTAGCAACAGTTTAACCTTGCCACGCCAGTACTTATATTTAATTTATAAATCAACTCTAACTCATTTGTGGAAAGAAAGTTAACTTAAACTAAGGTGAAATATGTCAATTCAAGACACAGCATCTAATTGGGAACAACTGTTAGAAATTGCCCAAAAAAATACCCCGGCTCGACGGGTGCGTAGACCAGGGCAATCTCCTTCTACCGCTCCCATCCCTAGCAGTCTCCATAAACTGCCGCCAGATACAGAACCGCTAGTACTGCTCTACCGCGATACTAACTCTTGGTGTCCATTTTGCGAACGCGTTTGGTTTGCTCTCGAAGAAAAAGAAATTCCCTTTGCAACAGAGTTTATCGACTTGAGCAACAAGCCTAAATGGTATACCGATTTAGTTCCCACAACCCTTGTCCCTGCGGCCAAAATTGAGGACAAGTTAGTTTACGAATCCAAAGATATTCTGTTAGCCTTGGAAGAACGATTTGGGCCAACCTTGCTGCCTGAAGACCCAGAAGAAAATGCCCTTGCTAGACAATGGCTTGAGGATGCTGAAACCAATGGTGTCAGAGACATCGCCTACAAATTTCTCAGACAAGCCCCGGAAGATCCGCATGAATTAGCAAGTTTACAAGCAGCTTTTGAAGCGAAATTAGACGAACTGGAGCAGCTTCTCGGAAAGTATCCTGGCCCATACTTTTTGTCAACATTTAGCGTCGTAGATATTACCTATAGTCCCCATTTAGACAGATTGGCGGCTAACTTACCCGTTTATCGGGGATATCACCTCAAGGGAAATCCCCGGTATCCTCGGATCAACGCTTGGTTTGAAGCGCTCAAACAGCGTCCCGCTTATCACCGCGTCAAATCGGATGATACCACCAACAATTTACTTTTGCGTCGTCGGTGGGGCGTGACACCAATCGGCAATCCTTTGCCACCTGACCCGGCTATTAGCCAAGAAATCCAATTTCGGGCAGAAGCGGCTGAAAGGTTGACTGATAACCGAGAAGTTGCTTTAGGAGATATTCTGAAAAACTCCGGGGTGCAAGCATTGGCGGTCAATGGCGACACCACAGCCGTTAAAGAAGCGGTTGATTTTCACCTCAGATTGCTGGCTGATTATCTCATCAATGGCAATGGTGCAGCATTACCGTGGGGACGCGTGGGTGGTAAAGACAATGCTGATCCGACTGCGGCGGCGGTTGGTGCTATCACACTCGCCTATGTGAGAAATCGCATCTGTGCGCCACGGGATATGAGCGCTGGTGCTGCAACTGCATTCCGCGCAGCAGCAGATAAAGTGTTGGCATCTCTTTATTAGCGATCGCATTTCCAAGTTATATCAAGTCCTGGTAATTAGCTATGATTTCCACAGTCATTGCACCCCACCCCCAGCCCCTCCCCGCTCTTCGGGAGGGGAGACAAAGCGTAGCTTTGGCGGGGTGGGGTTCTTGAGGTTTAATAAGTAATCAAGTGGACATGATATCATTTGCAAAAAAATGTAGAGACGTAGCAGTGATACGTCTCTACAAAGGTTTTAGATGGAGATATTTTATCGATAATCTTGACTTTGAATGCTCCCTAAACGGGCAGCATCGCGAATATTGTAATCAGCACGGGTAAAGCGATTTAGCTGCATTTCAAAAAAGTCTCGATTAGCTTGTAAATGCTTGGGATTTTGGTCATCCAAAGGATATAAAAGTGCAGTTCGCAAAGCTTGAATTACCGCAGAAGTAACACAATACATTGACCGTTGAAAACTCACTCCCAACTGAATCAACATATCTTCTTCACCCCGGCAATGTTGGCTGTAGTAATCAACAAGATATGGTGGCAGAAAATGCAACATATCTTGCATTAATAATGTGGGTGGTATGCCAGCAGTACCCACTGGAAATACATCAGCGTAAAGAATACCAAAGTGAAAGTCTTTCTGGTCTGCCGGCACTTGACGCGCTTGAGCATTATAAGATTTTGTCCCTCGGAAAGGTGAAGTGCGGTAGAAAACTGCTTCTACATAAGGTAATGCAGCTTCATATAACCACATGAAACCCTTGGATTTGGGGATAATTTCGTAGCATTCACCACGCATATAAACGTGATGGTAAATGGGACGACCTGCGATCGCAAATATACCATTAACTAAGAAACTCATTGCCTCTGGGACGCTGCTAATGGTACCTTCATCATAGCGGTCGGACATTTCAAAGAATACCGGGGCCATGACTTCCCAGAATAAGCCCAGGTTGGCGTAGTATGACATCTGGCGACACTGTTCCAAAAACATATCGGGGAACAGGTTGTAAAGTCCCAGCATTACGGGATTCCCTTGGAAGTAAGCTTTAATTGCCCGGTCGGCGTTGGCTTTGTATTCTTCAGAATCTAGGTAAGGATCAAATTGTCCACCCATCCCTCTGTGCCACAACATCGCCCGCATACAAGCTTCCGCAAATTCCATGTTAATGCGATCGTGCAACAAGTGATGCAACAACTTCGGCATTTTGAAAGTTTCACCCTTCTCGATAAATGCCAAAAGTTCTGGATGGGCAGTAGCTTCACCGCGCCAAATTCTTAAATCGGCATCATCACCAGCGTAATGATTATGCAGTTCTAAATACTCTTTAGGTAAGAAGTATTTAAAGAAGGGAAGCGGGTTTAAAAATTCGCGTTCGGCAATATAAAGTAGGTCACGCCAGTAGAAATCCATCGGCACAGCATAAGCTTTGTATAAACCGATGATTTGCATCAAATTTTCTGGAGTATCAGGTAACATTGCACCGCCTGCTTCTAAGCGGTGAATTACTTCGGCAAATTCGTGTTTGGAAGGAGGTAATTTAATTGCAGTTTTAATTGCTGTCATGTTATGAGGAATGGGGAATAGGGAGTGAGGAAGAAACTGTAACCCTATTTCAGAGCTACTTCAGAGATTACGGTTTTTTCTAAAGAGGGAATTGCAGCTACCATCGTTGTAGTTGTGGATTCACTCCAACGCACTAACCAAGTAGGTTGTACTCCCAAAAAGATAATAAAAGCTGCCAAAATTAAAGCTGGTATTTTCTCAGACCAAAGAACTTTAGGATAGTAAGCGAAGTTATCAAGTCTGCCAAAACAAGTGCGATTGAGGAGGATAACAAAATAAACTGCGGTTAATCCACTAGCTACTACACACAAAATTGTCGGGATAGGAAAGACAGAGAAACTACCTTGAAAGACGATAAATTCGGCGATGAATCCTGTTAAACCAGGAATACCTGCGCTAGCCATTCCACTTAAGACTAGTAAGGCGCTAATTAGGGGTAAACCGCGTATAGGACTCATCAAACCATTGAGTTTATCTAACTCGCGTGTACCAACTTTCGCTTCCACGACTCCCACCAAGTGGAACAGAATCGCCAAGATGATACCGTGGCTAAACATTTGGGCGACTGCACCAACGAGTGCTAAGGGAGTACTAGCGGCACCAGCTAGCAAGATATAGCCCATGTGACCAACGGAACTGTATGCTACCATGCGCTTGATATCTTTTTGAGCGATCGCAATTACTGCCCCATAGATAGCGCTGATTGCTCCCCAAATTGCTAAAGTCGGTGCAATAATACTCCAAGCATGGGGAAACATACCCAACCCAAATCGCAACAATCCATAGGTTCCTAGTTTTGCCAACACGCCACCGAGAAGAATGGCAATTGGTGCTGAAGCCTCAACATAAGCATCGGGTAGCCAAGTATGGAAGGGAATTAAGGGAATTTTAATGCCAAAACCTAATACTATCCCTGCTAGTAAAAGGATTTGCTTTGTTGTTGACAGATTTTCTGTAGAGACTGCATCAAAAGCAAAATTGGTAGAACCACTAAGCCATACCATACCCAAGAATGTCGCCAGAATTAAGGCTCCCGAAACAGCAGTATAAATCAGGAATTTCATCCCAGCATAACCCCGTTTTGCCCCTCCCCAAATGGAAATTAGCAAATAGAAGGGGATTAATTCTAGTTCGTAGAATAAGAAGAATAGCAGCAAATTCTCTGCTAAGAAAGCACCTGCGACTCCTCCACTAACTAATAAAATCATCGAGTAGAACAGTCGAGGACGTTCAGTTTCTTGACTACTGCTGTAAATAGCAATCCAGGTGAGCAGGCTATTTAACACCAACATCAAGATAGAAAGCCCATCAACACCTAATTGATAGCTCAAGCCAAGGGTTTCATTCCAGGGTAAATACTCTTTAAATTGCATTCCTGGATTGCTGATATCAAATTTTAGCAGGATAAACAGGTTCCAAAATAGAACTATTCCCGAAAAAATCAATGCTATTAACCGAATGCGATGCTTAGGTATGCTTACAGGTAATATTGCTATGAGAATAGCAGCGAAAATCGGGAGCCAAATCAAGACACTTAACATGGTAATTTTGTCCTTTGTTCTTTGTCTTTTGTCCTTTGTCTTTTGTCCTTTATGACTTACTCTTAGCCAATGACCAATGACTAATGACAAAGGACAAAAAAGCTAACTGACTACGGTAATTCTTCCAGTATCTAAATCGTAATAACCACCGACTATTTTCAGTTTTTCTGCCTTGATTAACTCAGATAAAACTGTCGATGATTTCAATTTTTCAACTTGTGCCAAAATATTTGCTTTACAAGCATTTTCTAACTTATCTCCTGATTGATCTTTTGATTTTTCTACACTTGGTTTAATTGCTTCAAGTAAACTTCCAATTTGCCCTGGCACTTGAGCGCCTTTGATTGCAGCATCTACTGCACCACATCTTTCATGCCCCACTACCATAATGACTTTGGCACCTAATACTAAGCTGCCAAATTCTAAGCTACCAATTTGCTGTGTTGTGGCAATATTACCAGCTACCCGGCAGACAAATAAATCTCCAAGTCCTTGGTCAAAAACAATCTCTGAAGGTACGCGTGAATCTGCACAACCTAGAATAGAAGCAAAGGGCTTTTGACCTTTGGCAACTTCGACTAAACGTGATTGAGTTTGGTTGGGATTGCGACGTTTTGCTTTAACAAATCTGTCATTCCCATCTAATAAATTTTGCAATGCCTTGTCGGGGGTAACATCATCTTCTGCTGGGGCTTTTTTTTCGGCTGCAAGTAAGTTCGAGCTAAGTCCGGCTGTCAATACACCTGTACCAATCGCACCTGCACTAAACTTCAATAAACTTCTTCTGGAAACATTGATTTTGGGATATTGTCTGCTCATGAAATTCTCCTCACAATATTAAACTGTTAACTTTTAGTAGGATAGTTACTGCTATCCAATTGTCGAGATTTGAAAAACCATATTTAAAAACTGCATTCCCCAAAACTGCCAAGTTACCCACATTCCTAAAAGACTCACTCCTAAAAGAACAGTGAATGCATAAAATTGGGTTTGCCCAGAATTGCTGTATTTCAGACCTTCGCCACCTAATAGCGAAAATAAACCAACAAAATTCACGATGCCATCGACTACAAAGCGGTCAATCATATCGGCAAGTTGGGAAATTTTGGCAACTCCAAAAATTATGGTCATTTTATAGAGTTTTGGAGTGTAAAAGTCGTATGCGAACAAGTCCTGCAAACCTTGCCAAGGGAGACGAATCGGTTTAGGAATGTTGCTTAAATAAATCACGCCAGTGATGCTACAACCGAAAATACTTGACCAAATTAAAAGCAGTGCTACATCTTTATTTAGGCTTGCCCAATCGGGTAAAAGTGATAAGCTTTGCAACACTAAAGGAAGATGTAAACTGACACCAAGTAAAATCATTGTTGGCAGAATCATTGGCCAGTGAGCTTCAGGCGATCGCTGACTCATTTGTGTTGCTTTACCGCCAAAAATTAAACCAAATTCTCTGGTTAAACTCACGGCTGTTAAAGCATTTACCGCTATCACTACTCCGACTAACCAAGGTTGGGTTTGCCACAACCCATCTGCTAGTTTCACCAGCGCCCAAAAGCTACCCAGTGGTGGAAAACCAATTAATCCCAAAGTCCCGATGATAAAAGCGATCGCGGAAATTGGGCGACGCGTCCACAATCCGCCTAATTGGGTGACATCTTGGGTAATGCTATTCCAAATGATTCCGCCAGTACTCATCACCAACAGGGCTGCGGATATAGCGTGAGTGAGTACTAACAATAGCGCTGCTTCGTATTGTTGCACTCCCACGGCGATGAATACTAAACCCATGTATGCACTGACAGAATAGGATTGGCAGCGTTTAAGATCGATTTGAGCGATCGCAATTAAAGAAGCACCCACGGCTGTCACCGCACCAATGGCAACCATCGCTGAGGAAGCTATGGGCGAGATGCTTAACACAGGTTGCAATTTAATTAGCACCCATGCACCACTAGCTACTACTACCGAGTTCCGCAAAATTGTACTGGGAACTGGGCCTTCCATCGCTTCATCTAGCCATAAATGCAGGGGAAATTGGGCACATTTACCCATTGGCCCAGCAATTAAAGCTAAACTTACCAGTGCCATAGTTGTCGGGTTGACGTTAGCAGTAGCCGCCCATTCAGCTAATTCTGGATAATTCCAAGTTCCAGCTAAAGGCCATAATGCCAACACGCCTATCAGCAAGAATAAGTCTCCCACGCGCTTGGTTAAAAACGCATCTCTGGCACCTGAAACTACTAGCGGCTGACTAAACCATAAGCCGACTAGTAGATAGGTTCCCAGCGTTAGGACTTCCAAAATTACATAGCTGAAGAACAAGTTATTACACAAAGCAAGGGCACATAATCCCGCTTCAAATAATCCTAATAAAGAATAGAAGCGTCCCCAACCCCAATCCATTTCCATGTAACCGATGGCATAAATCTGGGCCAGCAAATTCAAGCCAGTAATCACAACCAATGCGCCGACACTCACCGAAGATATATCCAAAGCAATGGTTAAGTCTAAACCAGCCGTAGATAACCACGGAATAAATACTTCTTGGGCTGGATAATTCCAAGTTGCTTGTAAGGCGATCGCACTATGCACAAACGCCAAAAATGTCATCACCAAATTTACATAACCCGCCGGTCTTGGCCCCGTTTTCCTAATGATCCCCGGCGACCAAGGCACGGCTAACAAGCCACCTATTAAGGCATAGCACGGAACTAGCCAAACAGTCTCTAGTAGAAACTGAGCCATTAACTCACCTCTATAATTGTCATCAAAACCTATGGGTTTTCAATCAACTCGCGTTGATCTCTGTTAACCCAGCGATGTCTACGACGGGCTACGCCTACGCAAAACATACAAGTTTATCTTTATTTAATGTTGTTAGAAACAGCTTACCGTTATATCTGTCAAAATGGAATTAGTTAATTAAATAAATTTGAGATAAGAACTCTAATTATTTCTTATATAATCAACTATTTAAGTAAGGAATAATAGGTATTTATTCTTATTTATGCATCAAGTCAGGGATGAATCAATAGTTATCATTAGTTTTATCAATCTATCTAAATAATTAAGAGACGCAATCAATCGCGTCTCTATAAATCGACTAAATATAATTTATATTTGGTTGATTTTGTCAACCTGCCAGTGAGAGATAGTAATGGCAGGTGGCGAGATAACTTGACTGATGGGGGCGGGTTTCATGTCCCGGTAGTCCAGGAGTTGGACTACGATGAGGTAGGCGATCGCTAAAATGACCGAAATCGCACCTGTAAGAATAGCAATTAATTTTGAACGTTCCATCAGTATTTCCTGTAATGAAAGTTATTGTGCAGTGTTTATATCCACATAATAAACTCGGCTATAGTTTCTGGGCATGAAAGGTTGTTTGAAAAATGATTGGCTACGTTGGTAACAAAATAACCTATTTTTAATTGCTAGAACCCTTGATTTTTAAAGCTTTTTGGGGAATGAAACAGCCCTGCTCTCCCATCCGTGAGAGGGGATGAGGGTGTGAGGGATTTGCAAAACGCCTGTCTAATATAGTTTTCGGCTTAAGTTGACACCAATGGGCCTTGCGCCCCTACTATAGGATATTTTTTTATAGCCGTAGTCACATAGATTAGGACAGTGTTGAGTATTGATTGCTCAAAGGCCTGAAACGACTGGGTTTTTGTTTAGCACTCAGCACTCAGCACTCAGGACTCAGCACTCAGGACTCAGGACTCAGGACTCAGGACTCAGCACTCAGCACTCAGCACTCAGCACTCAAGACTCAGCACTCAAGACTCAGCACTCAGCACTCAGCCACTCAGCACTCAGCCACTCAGCACTCAGCACTCATGACTCAGCACTCAGCACTCAGCACTCAGCACTCAAGACTCAGCACTCAGCCACTCAGCACTCAGCACTCAGGACTCAGCACTCAGCACTCAGCACTCAGCACTCAGCACTCAGCCACTCAGCACTCAGCACTCAGCCACTCAGCACTCAGCCACTCAGCACTCAGCACTCAGCACTTTGCATAACTGGAAGTCTTTTATCGCGTCTTATAAAGACTAATTATCTACACCAATAACCCTTAACTCAAGCGTATTGATTTAAAATCGCGTTTCATACTCAACTAGGAGTTGATTTTCATCCCCCAAATCAGTTGAGCCTCGCATCAGAATTTCGTCATTGACTCGATAGAGCACATTGTAACGAAAAGAGTCATCGCTAGAAAGAGCGCGTGATAAAGAGGCAGAAAAATTTCTATTGATGTCAAACACACCTTCTGCTGATAAATTCAGAATTGAAGCTCTTGATACTTCATTATTAGTAGCAGGAGTAGGAAATATCCGAAACTCACTGAAACCAACAGCCTGTCCGATCGCAGTAATAGTTCCTTGTAAACTACCTAAAATGGTAGAACTAGCGAAATTAGTCAGCCCTTGCCCTGCATCTGCTTGACCGAAAGAACCCAGAATTGAGCCACCCAGCAGAGCAACTATTTCTCCCTTACTACGGCTAGGTTCGCTCGTCAGTTCTAAATTGTCACCCAATTTGCTAGCTTGCCCGTTCACCCTAGCTTGAACGCGAACGCTACGTAAAGTCCCAAAGTTATTGACAGAAACATCGCTGACTTCAGAAGACAAGGGTGATTCCAAAGTTTGAGTGTTCCTTGCTGATGCTTCCGGTACAATTGCGGTCAGTCGGACATCCAAAGTAGGGTCAAGTCCTTGACTAGGAGTAAACTGCGCAGTGTGTTCATAGCCCCGCGCCAAGGTAAACTCAGTAGAAAATAAGCTTAGTCGTCCTCCTGTCAAACGAATGACTCCTTCAGGAAGTGGTTTGGCTAATGTACCATTGATAGTCAAGCCGCCTGTTGCATCAAAGCTCAATAAAGGCTGACTTAATGCCGCTCCTCCTGGTACAAAGCTTAGTAGAGACTGAGTTGTAACACGAATATCTTTGTCTAAAATCAACTTTAAATCTGCAAACTCTACAGGTAAATTGGGTGGAGTTGCGGCGCTAGTGCTTGCGTCTGCTGTTGCCACTGGCTTAGTGCTTCCTTCCACTGTAGCCACTGGGTTAGCGCTATTCTCTGCTGTCGGTGTGACGTTAGGGTTAACTTCTTCTCTATTTAGATTTATAACTTTAGTATTAGCCTCTGCTGTCGTTGCTGATTTTTTAGCAGTAGCAGTCGAGTTGCCAATAATCACCTGACCATCACTCAATTTAATCTCTCCACCAATTACAGGTTTTAACGCCGTGCCGCGAATCACGACATCGCCGCCAACACCACCTTCATACAATCCTGTAATTTCAAAATTGAGTTTGTCTGCTATTGATACTGTGAGAGGGTTTGATGTTGCTTGCTGAGGCTGAAGAATTGGGAGGATGCCTGATGCACTTACTTGCCCTTCATTGTAAGTGCCTTGGATACCTTGGACATTCACACTATTACCATTAAACTGCGCTGTTCCTGTGACATTCGTTAGGGGTTCAGATAAGGCTTTAGCGCTAAAAGTTGCATCATTAAGGGTGACATTGCCATTAATAATTGGTTCGTTTAAAGTACCTTGAACATTTAAATCTACTTGTCCTTGACCATTTACCCAAGCGACTTGATTGTTAGTAAACAGGTTTAACAGTGCTAATCCTTCATTATTCACATTGGCGTTGATGCTGATTTGATTGCTATCCGGTTGCACTTCGGCAAAAGGTAACGGAGCAGGTACGTTACCTGTAATGGTAACTGGCTGCGTTCCTGTCACTAGTAAGGTACTGTCAAAATTCAAACGAGCATTGTTGTAATCAAAGTTCACTTGTCCTGTTTGCACGGGTTGCTTGTTAAGAGTTGCATTCGCCAGTGTCACTTCCCCTTGGACTCTAGGATCTTGTAAACTACCTCCCAAGGTGGCGTTAGCATTCACATTACCAGTGATATCTACGGGATATTTTTCGATCAGAGGTTCTAAAAGTGATAGAGGTAGACTGGCTACATTCAATTTTCCAGATAGTTGCTCAGTTCCTAACTGCCCCGAAAATGCCACTAGTCCTTGATTAATCCCCACGCTCAAGGGCGAAAGGGTGACGATACCATCGGCAAAAGTTCCTTGAGCAACAACTTGATTGATGGAATAATTACCCCATTGCCAGTTAGCACCTTGAAAATTAAAGCCAACATTCAACCCAGATTTTAACGAGCCATTGGCTGTAATTGCTCCGTTTAAAGCACCTGTTAATTCTGCAAGGCTGGGCAAAGATGGGGTTTGTTTTGTTTCTGCTTGCTGTTCTTTGGCGATGGCTGTTGTAATATTCGAGAAATATGCTAACTGTGTTTTCAAATCTGCATCGGGCAAACTGACAGACTCAGTTTCAAGTGCTTCTGCTCCAGCTAATGTTGGAGGTTGTAACCCAGTATTCAGGTCTTGAAAGTCGAAGATATTAAACGCTTGTAAGAGTCTCTGGATTTTGGCTTCGGCAAAATTAGCTTGAAATTGAAATTGCGGGTCATTCCCTGCTTGCACGTTACCACTGAGGGCGATGTTGCTATCGCCAATCCGCAATAGACCATTAGCCAAGCTAGCTGTACCATCGGCATAATTGATGTTGCCGCGAAATTCATCGGCTGCAACTCTGGCAACGCGAGGCCCTGCGATCGCCACATCTCCCGCAATGGCATAATTATTCAGATTCACAACTAAATTACCTGATAATTGCCCCCCCAAAGGTTTCAATTGATTGTTAGGTAAAAAGCCGCCAACCAGAGCGATGGGAAACTGTTGGGCGTTGATTATCAAGTTATCTCCCTCAGTTCTACCCGTAGTAACTGCCTCATCGCGTTTAACTAAAAATGAAGTGGGACGATAATCTGCACCTAAGTTAAGCGCAATCCGATCTTGTTTCCCAGCTAGTCGCAGAGTTGCCCCTTGTCCCCCTTGAAAATTCACGTTTCCGGTTAAAAGTGGGTCAAATGCCAAATTACTGACATTGAAATTCCGCAGTCGGATATTCCCATTCGCTTGCGGGACATCTGGAGTGCCTGTAACTTTTCCATTAAAATCCAGCCGCCCTGCTATTGCTACGTCCCCAGGAACTTTAAAGCCAGTATTTTGTAAGTTGAAATTTCGCGCCAGTACATTTAAATCAAACCCAGCAATTTGGGGTGCGCCAGTTGGGGGAGACTGAATAGCGATCGCACCATTAGCACTAAATCCTGCGGTACTTGCGTTTTCAACGATAATCTGCTGTCCATTCCACTGAAATCTTGCAGTCAGCGGTTTTGCCAGTTGCGCTACTCCTTGGGGAAGGTTGATTTGTCCGGCGGCGCGAATATCCGCAAGCTGGAAAGATTGGGTTGTGCCAGCTAACTGAATATTGCTATTCAGCCGTCCTCGCAGTTGTGGTGAGAAACGGCTGAGTTGAATTCGAGAAGTTTTAACAGATCCTTGCCAGCGTTGTTGTGCAAGTTGACCTTGAGCTGTGATTGTCCCATCGGCGACGTTCACAACCGCATCGGGAAAGACGATATTCTCTCCCTGTTTGGTAACAACAACTCGTCCGGTAGTGGGATAGGTGGCACTAGGCGCTTGCACCCGCGCTACTGTTTGCAGATTGCTCAGAGTGCCGGAAATATCGGCATTTGCTGAGACATTCCCAATGGTGATGCCGGGTGAGGAATTATAGGCTTTGGCGATGGCATCCCCTGGTATATTTCTTGCTTGCACATTCAACGCCACCCTACCTTGGGGTGCAAGCTGAACTCGTCCGCTAGCTGTGACTTGCCCTCCCACCTCTGGATTTGCTTGAACGCGAGAAACGTTGACGTTTAAGGGTGTACCCAGAGAACCAGAAATTTTTGCGTTCGCAGATATACCACCAACATTAATTGGAGTTGAAATACCATAACCTTGAGCGATTGCATTTCCTGGGATACCTTGAGCTTGAATATCTACGCCTACCTCACCTTGAGGAGCAAGTTGAATTTGACCATTGGCGGTGATTTGTCCTCCGGCTGGCGGCGTTATCTGAACATTAGAAACATCAAGTTTTAAAGGCTGTTTGCGAAGTGAGCCAGAAATTTGGGCTTTTGCTGAAACATTGCCAACTGCGATCGGTAGAGTAACGCCATAGCTCCGTGCTAGTATATCTCCTGATATCCCATCAGCTTGAGCATTAAATATTACCCCATCTTTGGCTCCCAAATTAGCTTGACCACCGCCTATAATTTGACCGCCAGCTGCGGGGACTATTTTCAAATTGGAAACAGTAAGTTGAGATGCAGTTTGAGATGCATTCAAGCGGAAATCAGTGTTGATGGTTTTAAATTGAACGCGATCGACTTGAATCGGTTTTGTGTTACTTACTGTACCACTAACAACTGGTTTTTCAAGTGCGCCGCCTACCTGAATATTTGCTTGAATTTCGCCACTAGCCGGGACTGACGAATTCACTTTCAATGTATCTAAAATATTTTTCGCAGTAACTGGTCTGATCTGAGCAGAAACATTAAAACCTGTTTGAGTATTAATTGTTCCATTTGCCAGAATAGGAACTTTGCCAAAGTTCGTACTCAGATTATCTAAAGTAACTGTCTGACCCTGAAATAGAAATCTCCCATTAAAATTAGAAATTGGCTGAGGAATATTTTGAATTTTGGCAGTGACTTGATTAGCTGTAGCTGTTCCGGTAATTGCGATGTCTGAAAGTTTGGGTGGAATCTGAACTCCTAAGTCAGCATTTAAATACCCTGCTTGCAGAGCGATCGGTAACTGAATTAATCGAGTGATATCGGATGCTTGTAAATTTTGTGCTTGCAGTTGGAGGTTAGTTTGTTGAGCTTTTAGTTGGGTTTCGCCAACAATTTTGGCAGCGCCTCCCCTAGTGAGTTGAGTATTGAAGTCATAACCGATCCTTTGATTTTGATCGAAAAATCGGGCAATACCACCAACTCGATCTAATATTACTGAGTCTTTGGGTTTAGTTGGTGCAGTGAATGGCATTAACTCTATATTGCCATCTTGAATTTGAAGTGACTGCAACTCAGTTTGAATAAAGCCTTGTCCCTCCCCAGCCTTAACTTGGGCTGTCACCCAACGACCATCTTTATCCTGTTGAACATAGACATTGGGTTGAATTAAGGTGACATTTAATGCTAATTTTCGGCTCAGAATAAGTTGCAACGGCGAGAACTGCACATCTAAGGCTTTTGCTACCACCTGATCTGCATCGGTGGCAGTTGCTGGTATTGATAGAGAGCTAAATCTCAGACTGGAAAGCGAAAAACGTTCAACTCCTCCAACTTTTACTGGACGCCCTAGTAATTGCTCAAGATTTTGCTGCACTAACGGTGCTAAATCTTTGTATACATAGTTTCTAGCCCACCAAGCACCAACTATAATTCCAACTAGCAAAACCCCACCCAGAGCCAAACTGGTACGTCCTAAAAGCAGGAGCCACAGACGACGATTAGATGGTTCCTGATTGTTTTCTGAATTTGGCGATCGCTTCATGATTGTTACTAGTACCAGTAATTTTTTCTGGAGTCAGGCTAGAGACAAATTAGTTAGTTGTATCTGCAAGTTACAAAATATGGTTTCACAATATCAGGACTAACGCAAGAACTTTGCAGCAAGTTGCTTCTATTTATTAGACGAGACTGCACCAATAAGACGCATTTGCGGTGCGTCTATGTTATTTCATAATTTTTCGTAATTACTGAATATATTTTGATTAATAGTTTGTCACCAGACATTAGTTTTGTTGGTCTTAAAGTTTGAAAACTTTGCTGGTATTAGGAAGATTATTTAGAATTTTATCTGCGTCTTCAAAAGAAGTGGTATTGCGTTTCCTAATCACATGAGTTAGATCATATTCCCCTCCTCGCTTGCGGGGAGGGGTTGGGGTGGGGTTCTTGTACCTCACTTAACCAATAACTGCTATATAGATATTATCTTTCAGGAATTAGGTAATATTTTATGATTAAATTACTTTACGATCGCACCTGTATATACGACTTTGGTTATAAAAATTAACTTTTGTAAAATCTAACTTAGTATAGATGACAAGAGTAAATAATCTTGATTTGGAAGTAATGTAGAGTGAAAAGTTACTTTCTGAAGCTGGATTTAGCTCCCCGAACAAGGCGATGCAAATGTTTATGACATACTACGCGATCGCACTTACAAAATATTTGTGAATAAAACTTAGGCTTACGTCAAGTTCTCAAAGAATTTTATTGAGTAATTCATCAAGTCAAATTTGAGACTATAACTGTGCTATTAAACATCAATACGCGGGAAATATATTAAGTAAGAAGAACTAAATAACAAAATTCCCGACTTCTCTAAAAAGTTGGGAATCTGAGCTTTTCCATTCATCTTTTGCAAACCCAATCATTCATCATTTGGATCGTCAATCATTTCCGGTACTAAAGCTGGGTTACTTTTACGTTCTTCTGGTGATTGCTCTCGAATAACATCGTCTATTCTCGCAGGGTGTTTGATTTTGTCCAATATCTCTAGACTTAATTGTGAGGCATCACCTTCTGGATTAGACTTTTCAGCCTGGCTAGGAACTGTTTCCTTATTCATAATTATTTCCCTAAACCCTAAACTTATACGCCAAGCTTAAGTTCTTCTATGGTCGGGTACACACTATCTTGGGACTTAATTTCACATAACGGTGGGAAGAAAGGCGTCAGTTGCCAGAATTCAGTTGGGTATTTTGAACGAAAGAGCGAATAGCACAGCGTAAAGCCTTCTCTCTGTAGGAAAAGAAAAGGCTTAGAGCTAGTCCGCTTACTCTGTAAGAGTTGCAGGGTTTCATAAGAGAGCGTCTTGATTCTGACGCCTTGGCGGAGCGTCTCCGGCTCTGCTCCTGAATTCTTCTTCGAGAATTGTGGTTTTTGGCTAACCCAGAGAGCAATGTCATGAAAGCTTGATATTGTTGCCGTTGCTCAATATGTAAATCAATACTAATGTTATGAAAACATGACAATTAGATCCCAGAAGGGCTGATAAATTCGTGAAACAGGCAAAAAACCTACTTATGACCCCTTGATCCCTAGATATGCTTAGTGGTTAATATAGACTTAACAAATAGAAATCCTCCGATCCCAAAGAAATGCTGATTTTGGCATCATTAAGGAATTGAAAGGATGTTGGCTCAATTTAAAAACAGATTAAAAAGCTTAAAAACTGGGCAAAACCAGGAGTCAGTATAAGAAATTCATCTGGAATGGATGAGATTTTACATAGCATTCTTTAACCAGGGGAAATCATTTACCGCTTAAACTACTGGAGGCCAAATTAATGGCAAAAGAACGCCCGCCACTAGAGGAGATGACCTTACG
>NZ_JAVRCI010000034.1:0-71482 GCF_034530835.1 Nostoc sp. DedQUE12b
TGTCTTCTCTTGGGCAAATGGTAGCAGGTATAGCTCATGAAATTAATAATCCTGTTAACTTTATTTATGGGAATATTCAATGCGCAACTGATTATACTCAAGATTTACTTAATCTAGTGAAATTATATCAGCAACAATACCCGAATCCCATCTATTTAATAGAAGACAATATTGAAGAGATTGATTTAAACTTTATTCATAAAGATTTACCAAGCCTGCTTTCTTCTATGAAAATGGGTGCTCAACGCATTCAGGAAATTGTGTTATCTTTGCGGAACTTTTCCCGATTAGATGAAGCTGATATGAAAGAGGTAGATATTCATGAAGGAATTGATAATACACTGTTAATTCTGAATCACAGACTTCAACAAGAAATTCAAGTAATTAAAAAATATGGAGATTTACCCTTGGTTGAGTGTTATCCAGCACAACTCAATCAGGTGTTTATGAATATTTTAAGTAATGCGATAGATGCTGTACTAGATCAAAAAACTCATTCAGGTAAAAGTAAACAAATTTTTATAGATACATTAAAAATAGATGATATTTTTATCAAAGTAGGGATCAGAGATAACGGCCCCGGAATTTCACCAGAGATTAAAAAGAAACTATTTGACCCTTTTTTCACAACTAAGCCAGTGGGTAAAGGTACTGGCTTAGGTTTAAGTATTTGTTATCAGATAGTTGATAAACACCAAGGTAAAATAGAAGTGATGTCAGAATTTGAGCAAGGGACGGAGTTTGCAATCATTTTACCTATTAAAACACAAATAAACTAGTACCATTATCTATAGGTAACGCAGAATTGAAAATTACCAAAGTCTTTTTTAAAAAAGCTAGGAGTGAGCATTTAAAAGCTTATAATTAATAGCTTCTTGCTCTCAGACGTATCAACAAATTATCCAAAGCTGCATTAGCTGAAGGTGTTTCAGGTAATGGGCTGGATTGATGTGCCTCCTGTAACTTATTACGCAGACGTTCATATTCTCTTTGATGAAAAGCTACATTAATATCTAACAAAATGGACTTTTCTGTACTTACTAATTTTTGGGCGATCAAATCAGAAATATAGGGTAAATTAAAAACCTCATTTAGCTTAATTAAGTTAGACTCAACTATTCCTGTTTGCATCAGATAAATTCCAGTTAATAGGACTCTATAAACATAAAGTAATGACTTGAGTCGATACGTATGTTCTTTTTCAAAAAGTTTCCATTGGCTTGTGGCAAAACCAATATAATGGTAGCTATGATGACGAGTAATACAATTTTTAGCAATATTTTTCAATTCCTCATGCTCAGGTGAGGTTACTAATATTAAAGGAGAATACAATTGTTCTAAGACATAACCATTCTTTTTAAGTAGCATCAAAAAGAATTTTTTGACATCATGAGTTACTAAATCAATTTCTAAAGATTCGCGAACTTCTGAAACTTCAATAGTTTCATTTTTAGTCTGTAATCCCACTACTTCTTGAACTGGTAAAATATGCACACCACGCAAGTCATAATCAGAATCAGGTGAGGGAAAACCATATAAGTGGGAACCACTGATGATGGCGAATAAAAACGGATAAGGCTGTTGCCCAATAATTGTATTAATAGAAGTTGGAATATTCATAATGTGCCGTTTACTTGCTTACCTCGGTTCGCCTATTTCATTAGAATATCTATTGTATAAACCAGAACACTCACTCATCGTCCAGAGTTATCAACCCCGCAAAATGACCTCTGGGGTAGTAAATGCAGATGGCTTTGGTGTGGGTTGGTATCATATTCAAAAAGATACTGAGCCTTTTATCTACAAAAATACTCTGCCTATTTGGAATGATATAAACCTACCTAGTCTCAGCCGTTACGTCGAATCAAAGTGTGTACTTGCTTATGTCCGCAGTGCTACACCAGGACAAGCCGTAGATTTTGCTAATTGTCAGCCCTTTAACCATCAACAACAGTTATTTATTCACAATGGACGAATCGAAAATTTCCGCAAAACATTACACAGAAAAATTCGCAGTACTTTAACCCAGGATTTTTACGAAAAAATTAATGGCAATACTGACTCAGAACACATTTTTGCATTGTTACTTTCGCAAAGTCAAATTAACAAACATCGGCCTCCAGAGTATGCCTTACGCACCACATTATTAACCCTTCTAGAGATGGCAAAACGCTATCAAGTAGAAGCCTCACTCAACGTAGTTTTTAGTGACGGACATCGTTTAATAGCTTCTCGTTTTGCTACCACTTCACCGCCTCCATCTCTTTACTGGATACGAGATGATCCGACTTTCCCACAATCCGTAATTATTGCGTCTGAACCTATATTTCTAGGTAATTGGATTGCTTGCCCAGAAAATAGCATCATTAGTGTGGGAGCAGACTGTGAGATCCAAATTGAGCAAATCTAGTGTGAAAGAGGCTATTTCTCAAGCCTTTGATAAATGTCGCTCGAAAACTTTTGCGCTATTCCAGGATATGGACGAAGCCACATTCTCTAGTCAACCTCATTCTGACTTGATCTGCTGTTGGCTGCTACTTGGGACATATTGGCTATATCGAGTCTTTATCGCTGAAGAACATAGCAATTAGACGCTTACTTGCTACTATTTTAGTGGGAAAATGCTGAAAAATAGCTTTAAAGGTTGAGCTATATTGCTCAAGCATGATTTTATTAACTATGGCTATGTGTTTCACTGATTGGGGTAAAGGTCTGCCATCAAAGTAACCTATTACGCCAAGTAAACGGAGGTTTCATGTCGATATCTAAAGCTGTTAACAGCAAGGTTAATTCTGAAAGCAGCGTTGAAAAACGCTTGCTGATAGAGCGTTTGGTAGGAGCAACTCAAATAGTTGCACCTAGTGCTGGGAGTGATGTAGTGAAGGGATTAACTCACACACCTAAATCTCTACCCCCTTGTTACTTTTATGATGACCGTGGTTCCGATCTGTTTGAGCAAATCTGTGATTTACCAGAATATTATCTTACACGCACAGAAACAACGATTTTACAGCAGTATGCTGGTGAAATTGCTAAGATAACTGGCGTTTGTGAATTGGTAGAACTTGGCAGTGGCAGTTCTAGCAAAACCCGTATTTTACTAGATGCCTACCAGCAACTAGGCTATCCTCTGCACTACCTACCAATTGATGTATGTGCAGGTATGTTAGAAAGTAGTGCCAAGCAGTTATTAAAAGATTATCCCTTACTTCAAGTTTATGCACTAGCGGGAACCTATGAATTAGCCCTTGCAAAACTCTTACCGACGCAATTACCCAGTCGGATGATTTGTTTTATTGGTAGCAGTTTAGGTAATCTTACCCCTGATGAGTGTGATGTGTTCTTCTCTCAAATTACCAATGCTTTACAAGTAGGTGAGTATTTTTTATTGGGGATAGATTTACGAAAGCCAAAACAGATTTTGGAACCAGCTTATAACGACAGCCAGGGAGTGACAGCTGCATTTAACCTCAATATGCTAGAACATTTAAATCAGCGATTTGAGGGTAACTTTGACACCACCCAGTTTGAACACTGGGCATTTTACAATGAAAGCGAGCATCAAATAGAAATGCATTTACGCAGCTTGCGATCGCAAATTGTAGAATTACGCGCTCTTAATCTTAAGGTTAATTTTGCACCAGGTGAGACTATCCTCACCGAAATTTCCCGCAAATTTGACATTAATACTATCAAACAGCAACTAACTGCACAAGGTTTATTACCTCTTCATGTGTGGAGAGATCCAAATCAATGGTTTGGCTTAATGCTCTGTCAACTGCAAGCATAAAGCAAATCAGAGTATGGCTAATATATATCGCGGTTCTCAGTTGAGTCCAATATATATCTAACAAAAACAGCACTTCCCTACAAGCGTTGGGGAGTAACACTCAAAACCTCTCTTCTTTTAGGAGAGAGGTCAAAGTATATTAGACCTCTTGTATGAATGCAAATAAAATTATTGCTGCATTGAAGGTGTAGGAAAAATTCTGCTGAATATAGGAAGCCGTGTACGAGGCTTATTTGCTGTTCTATTGCCATTAGGAACAGAAGAGTTATTAGCTGCCTCAGAAAGAAGAGGTGGTTTGCTGTTAGTAGAATTGGCAAAATCACTCAATTGGTTAGCCGAAGGTGAATTTGAAGATATGGGAGTAAGATTTTCAGAATTTTGACTGTTAGTTTTTACCGGAGTTTGAGCTTGAGATGGAGTAACGAGGAAAGTTGAACTTGTTCCTAATACCAGTATGAGCAAATGAGAAATATATTGTTGCATGGAGATTGGTAAAATGGGTTGATAAATATTCAAAGCTTAAAGAAGTTGTGTTTATTCTTAGTGAGAAACAAAAGTGCAATTTTCCAATAGAAATTATGACGCTGTTGTCTCATAAAACTTGAACACAGCGATTTCCAAATGAACAGACTATTAATGCTTAGTACATTAATTTGCTAACAACAATCTAACCTCCCTCAATCAAGGGGAAGCTAAACTCTATTTTGTAGAGAGCGGTTATTTTCAGACTCCTGAATCTGCCTGAAAGAGAGTTATAAATAGATACACCTGGGATAATTGACGTTTTTTAATCAACTAAGCCATCACAACTATTAATATTCTAGTGATATTTAACTTGTTAATAAAAGAGGAATGTTACTGAACTTTTTGATAAAACTGATTTATATAAAATCAACTCTAACTCGCATATTTAACTAACTAAAGCAAAAAGTATATGAATTTTTAATAAAACCTAAGTTTGATAAAGTAGTTTTAGTTAATCAATGCGTGTATATTTCAGCAATATACACTAAGTCTGAATATATTAAGTAAATATTGAGAATATAAATCCACAGAAACCCGACTTTTCAAACAAGTCGGAGTTCTTATTTCTCACAAATGATTTAGGTTTGCTCGATATGAGTTTAGCTGTAGACATTCTTAAACTACAACCCATTTTTATTAGATAAGACAACAATTAATTTTTGTTGCAATTAAACCAGGGATAGAACAGCACATTCGCACATCATGATTACTCAACTAGAAGAATTAGCTGAGGCGCTGTTAGATTTCAACAGTCAAAGCGATTGAGTAAATTACTTAGAAAATATCTTTTTACCTCAACCTAATCTGGGAGATTAAGCGACACCTACGCAAGAGTAAAGGGGGCAGGAATTAGCGGGATATTTCTGCATCTTTCTCCCCTTCTCCTTGCTCCCCTATCTCTCTGGTCTTGAATTATCAAAAAGCGTTACAGTTTCGTCCCACACTCAGCACAGAAGTTATGGGTAGGAGCATTTTTTGCATTGCAGTTGCTACAATACAATGGCTCTGCTGCCGCTTTTGGCGGTTGTTTCTGCAAGCCGACCATTTGAGCGTTGCTCTTACCAGGGGCTACCATTGGATAGCAGTTTTCGTCTCTGGTGACGTGGACATTTAAGATTACTGGGCCATTGTGTGCTAGCATTTCGGCGATCGCATCTTTTAATTGACTGCGATCGCTGATTATCATGCCTTTAATGCCATAAGCTTTTCCCAACAACTCTACGTCTGGCATCCCTATTTCCATGTCGGAGCATGAGTAACGCTCACCATAGAAGGCTTGCTGCCACTGGCGCACCATCCCTTGCCAGCCGTTGTTGAGAATTATTGTCTTGACGTTTATTCCATACTGTGAAATCGTTCCTAGTTCCTGTAGACACATTTGGAAACTAGCATCACCGCTGATACAGATGACTTCTTCATCAGGAAACGCCACTTTCGCGCCCATTGCCGCAGGTAAGCCAAAACCCATCGTTCCCAAACCAGCGCTAGAAATCCAGCGCCTTGGGCCATTCTTCAGGAATTGTGCTGCCCACATTTGATGTTGCCCGACATCTGTGGTGTAGAAAGCCTGGGGTGCTTGGCTATTGACTTCTACAATTACTTCTTGGGGTGAAATACTGTCGGGATGATGCGGCACGATTAGAGGATACTCATCGCGCCAACGGTTAACTAGATTTAACCATTCTTGGTTTTGATTAGGTGTAGCTTTTACCCCTGTTTCCTTGCAGCGACGCAACAAGTCCACTAACACATTCCGCACATCGCCGACGATGGGCACTTCGGGAATACGGTTTTTGCCGACTTCTGCGGGATCGATGTCGATGTGAATTACTTTAGCGCGGGAGGCGAATTCGTCTAACTTACCTGTAACGCGATCGTCAAATCTAGCGCCGACGCAAATCAGCAAGTCACAATCACTAACAGCGAAGTTAGCGTAAGCCGTGCCGTGCATCCCCAACATTCCTAAAGCTAAGGGATGATGTTCGTCAAAGGCACCGATCCCCATTAAAGTTGTGGTGACGGGAATATCGAATAATTCAGCTAGTTGTTTGATTTCTTCATGGGCACCGGCTGCGATCGCACCACCACCCACATATAATAGCGGACGGCGGCTTTCAGTAATCAATTGGATAGCAGCATTAATCTGCCGGGGATTTCCCTTCACAGTGGGACGATAACCGCGTAACTTCACTGAACCTGGTTTGACAGGTACATAGTCAAATTCTTCTAAAGCTACATCCTTGGGGACATCAATCAAAACTGGCCCCGGACGCCCAGTACTAGCGATATGGAATGCTTCGGCGACAATTCGCGCCATATCTTTGGGATCGCGTACCACATAGGAGTGCTTGACGATTGGGAGCGTAATCCCGTAAATATCAGTTTCCTGAAACGCATCTGTACCAATCGACGGACGTGCTACCTGTCCTGTAACCACAATCATCGGGATTGAATCCATGTAGGCGGTGGCGATGCCTGTCACCAAGTTAGTTGCTCCTGGTCCCGAAGTACCAAAGCAGACTCCTACTTTTCCTGTGGCACGGGCGTAACCATCAGCGGCGTGGGCTGCGCCTTGCTCGTGCCTCACGAGAATGTGCTTCATAGCACCAGTTGCTTCCACCTTATACAGGTCGTCGTAAATTGGTAGAATTGCCCCACCAGGATAACCAAAAATATAATCAACGCCGTGGCGATGAAGGCTGTCAAGCAGAGCAAAACCGCCAGATGCTCGTTTGGGCAAGGCTGGCTGGCTAGAAGCACGAGACTGTTTGTGATTCTCGGTTTGTGGGAGACTAATTTGGGAGAGCGATCGCACGGTCAAACCTCAGACTATAGCTAAAGTTAATGCTGGATTCTGTATTTAAGATTTCATTTTAATTGAAAACTTCAATCAAAATTTTATTAATTTTTATATGAAATATAAACCTAGACTATTAGCGTACATTAATTAAATTACGTTTTGCAAGACTTTGCGGGTATTTTTCCAAGCCCAAACACCGACAACTACCACAACAATACTCATTGCTACCAGCACAGTTCGCAAGCCCAGAGCATCAGTCAATGGCCCAGTAATGGCTAGGGGTAACGCCAAGGCGATGTTAACGGCATGATTTTGAAAGCCAAATACTTTACCGTGCATGGTAGATGGTGTTTGCTGTTGAATTAAAGTTTGCATGGGTACGCCAATTAGGGAAGCACCTACACCCAAAAATGTACAGAGTCCTAGCGCCAGTAATAAGTTGTGCGTAAAAGTAAACACCCCTAAAACTAGTGCAATTATCAAAAATCCAATTAAAGGTAAGGGTTTATGATGCAATTTATCACCCCAGTGGCCTAAAATCGCCGCACCAAATACCATCCCCACACCGGCTGCTGCCAAGAAAAAGCCAAACTGTTTTTCTTTTAAACCAAACTCCTCGGCTAATTGAATTGTTAGCACCGTTAAGGCTGCAAACACACAATATAAAGTTGTCAGTTGCAGCATGGCATTCAATATCAAACGGTTTTTCTTGAGATACCGCAGGCTCTCAGTGAATTCAGCCCAAGGGTTATTTGATGCTTGATGTTCTTGGTGGGGTTTGGATTCTTTAAACTTAATTGGCTGCATGATCGCAGCCGATAATATGTATAATCCACCAACTACAATCTCTTGACCGTATTGTTCTCCCATCAAGCTTTTCGACAAACTCAGAATCGGCTCACCGATCGCAAAGCCAACAATTAAAGCTCCCATCATCGTGCTGCTAAACAGCGCATTAGCTGCCAACAAATTCTCTCGCTTCACCAACAAAGGAATCGCTGCTTGTTCAGCTGGTGCAAAAAACTGCGTCACCGTGGAAATGGCAAAGGTCAGGATTAACAGAATCAGGAACTCTCGCGGTAACAAGGGAAGACACAGTGTCATTATTCCCCGCACAATATCTGAGCCGACCATAATTAGCTTTTTTGGCAAGCGGTCAACAAAGATACCACCGGCAGAGCCGAACAAAATTGCTGGTATTGTAAACGATAGCATCAAGGTTGAGTACATCGAGTTTTGTGCCAACCCAGGAAGCGGTGAGTAGTTCTCTAACAAAGCAATCATTAAAACGAAGAAGACTTTATCTGCTAACTGGGACACCAATTGCCCAATCCACAGGAGCATAAAACCACGGTTTTTCAGCAGTGCGCCAAAGCCGTTATTAACAGCAGCCGGTTCAGTTGGAAACATTAGATACTTTCTTGGGGTAGATGGGGCATGGGGCATTGGGCATGGGGTATTGGGCATAGGGCAGAATAAATGCTGACTCCAAATCCCTCACTCCTAACTCCTGTTTACTTACTCCATTGTCCGGATTAATTTGCTTCGTAGTGCTTTAACAGCATAAGCAAAAACTCAGTTGCTGTCAGACGACCTGTGGGTGGAATAATCTCAATGGACGAATCTACCCAACAGCCTTGTACAGTTTGGGGAGATTTCCAAATGGACAAATGATCGACTGATGGCTCTGCATAAAAGTTATTTTGCCCACTGCCTAGCAAAGATGAACTCCAATGGGTGAAATAATCATGGCTCATCCGATGAATAGGGAAATTACCCTGTAGTGGTACTCCCCATCCATCTATAGCAATAAACGCTTTGACACGACCACCCAAGAGTTGCCACAAATGTGCTGCCCCTATTGCCCCAACTACGCCAGCACTAAAGCTTATGAATATAATTGGTGATTTTAAAGAGTCGGTTTCGGTCAAGCAATACCTGCGGTGAGCTAGGCTAACGCGCAAAAACTGCAAAATGTGCAATGCTGATAAACTCGAAAAATCATTACCCGGAAAAACCAATATATTAGATTGATTTTTAGAAATTAAGCCATTAGGAATATCTAACCATTCCGATATAAAGGATTCAGTGAAGGCTGGATCGTGGATTCCAGGGCAAATAATAATGATGCTCATCTGTCTGTGCGTGGCAGCTTTCAAAATTATGAATAATTTAAACCTACTACAAGGGTCTATTAACTGTTCAGGTTTACTAAAAGATGATGGGAGATGAAGGGAAGATTTTAAGTAATATGTAGTAATAAATAAAACCTAACAAGCCAAAAAAGTTACATAGTTTTGCTCATAACTATATACAGATGCATGGATCAGGCTTTGTGTCAGTTTGTGTCATTTATTAGTGCGATCGCTAATTGCAATTATAGAATCTGAATTTGCTTTGATAGCAGAAAATCTGAAATAAATTCTGTGAAATATTGAATTTTTAAAAGTAAGAACAATGCTTGCCCACGCTCATTCCTTAGTCTACACTCTCAAATCATTGATGCGTGCCCAATCCCAATATAAATTTGACCAAATTTATCGGTTAATCGTTCAATCGTTTTTAAAATAATATTAATACCATAATTGCGGATTTTGGAAGATTGTATGTGAACTTTAGTTACTCTGGATCACTCAAACTTATAATCTCAAATCGTCTAATTCTTGCCAAAGAGTATTGATAAAATCCTGAGTCTGTTTTAAATTAAGTTCTCCAAAAGCTTGCCATTCTTCAGGTGTAATTTTCTCATCGCTTTGAATAACTTCTTGTATCCAATAGGGTAAGTCAAAGGGGTGACGAATTAATTCGTGGGTTTTTTCCAAAGGAGTTTTACCTAAACTTTCTGGATTATATCTAGCAACCAAGCATAATTTTAACAACTTAGCTAAATTACTTTCAGGAGGGATTGAGAGTAAAAAAGCCATAGTTTGAGCTAACATATTTTTGTTAACTTCCATTAATTTTGATTCCTTTTTTACAGTTTTATAATATAAAAATTATACATTCTTGTTAAGATTATGGATGTTTTGACCCATCAGGCATAATAGCACCTTTGAGATAAGCTCCACGCAAATCGTAGTCATTAACATTAGCACCTTTGAGGTCAGCACCTGTTAAATAAGCATTTTTCATATCTGCACCACTAAGATTTGCATTGTTGAGATTTGCACCACTAAGATTTGTATCTCTTAAATCAGCACAAATCAGATTGGCATGACTAAGGTTAGCACTACTAAGATTAGCGTAACTAAGTTTAGCAAAACCCAAGTTGGCATGACTCAGATTAGCACCAGTAAGATTCACACGAGCCAGCAAAGCATTTCCAAGGTTAGCATGATTAAGGTTTGCATGATTCATATCAGATTTAGTTAAATTAGCTTCGCTTAAATCAGCTTTAGGAAGATTAATCCTAACTAATTTTGCTTCAGGTAAATCTAAATTATTTAAAGTAACTCCATCTTCATTCAAATCTTGTAAAGCAATAATTCTTGCAGGACTAACTTTTACACCATTAGCAGCATCAATGACACTCCAAGCTTGATATTGAAATTCTTTTTTTCGATCGGGAATTTCTTTAATATATAGAATTAAAGCAGCGATGATACTAATAGGTTCAACGTCTGATAAAAGTCTAGATATAATCGAACCATCAGGAGTAAGAATAACTAAGATAACTAAACTAGAAGCAATGGAAATAGCCACTAACCATGTTGGTGACTCCCAGAACCAATCAAGAATTTTTTTGAAAATATTTTTAAAACTATTTTGGATGAGTTGTATTGGTTTTAATATCAATCTAATTACTTGACTTAAATTACTTTGCTGAGGTATAGCTCTGACTGTCCTACCTCTTCTCCCAAGCTTGGGGGAAACAGTCTCACTCATCAACGGAGGAAATTCTGGTTGTTCTAGTTTTACAGCGACATCTATTCCTGCACCTTCTAACATTAACGCAGAGATAGTTGTCTAAGTATCAACCCAAGCTTGTGCGACTTCGGGAGTCCAATCTTCTTGTAAATATTCTGCGAAAGTTTTTAGCAAAATATCTCCCACAATTGGATAATATTCTATAAGTGTGCCATAGCCTTTATGTCTAGCGCCTAAATCTTTGAGAACTAGAACTAAAGCTTCGGGAGTACGTAAACTTTCTACTAATAAGACGAGAGAATTAAATAGTTTTTTCTCTTGTTTATCCATATCAGTTTTACCAAACAAACCTTGAGTTTGGGGATAAGTTTTAAAGAGATTTTCGTAAAAGCTAGCAGCAAATTCTCCAGCATGAGGTTTAATTTTTTCAAAGCTAGTTTCGACGAGTTCAATTTGTGTAACTGTAGATAATTGAGGTGTTACTTTTTTTGCTGAAAAAACTGACACTTGAGGCGGTGATTGGGATTTTTCTACATCTGGTTGTATACTTAACTGAGAAATATCTACTCCTGCACCTTCCAACATTAACCCAGAGATAGTTGTGTAAGTATCAACCCAAGCTTGTGCGACTTCGGGAGTCCAATCTTCTTGTAAATACTCAGCAAAAGTTGCTAGTAAAATCTCGCTTACAAAAGGATAATATTCTATAAGTGTGCCATAACCTTTATGTCTAGCACCTAAATCTTTGAGAACTACAGCTAAAGCTTCGGGAGTGCGTAAACCTTCTACTAATAAGACGAGAGAATTAAATAGTTTTTTCTCTTGCTTATCCATATCAGTTTTACCAAACAAAGCTTGAGTTTGGGGATAAGTTTCAAAGAGATTTTGATAAAAACTAAAAACAAATTCTCTAGCACAAGGTTTGATTTTCTCAAAGCTAGTTTCAACGAGTTCAATGCGTAAATTTGAATAAGATGATGTCATATTCATATTCATGGTTATCGAACAGAATTCAGGAGTCAGGAATCGCAGTGAATTCTGACTGAAAAGCGGATAGCGCAGTATAAAGCCTTCTCTTCTTGCAAAGGGAGACGCACTCGCGTTTGAGAGGCTTCTCTTTCAGAGACGCGAACGCCAACGGCATGGCATCTCTACGAGATGCTGCACCTAGAGAGCGTCTTGATTCTGAATTCTGAATTCTGAATTCTGCATTCTTCTTCAACCATCGTACTTTAATGGAAACTTGCCCATATTTATTTTCTGAGTTTTATAGTAGTGTGTTCTTGAGCGAGATACAAGAAAAGGCTTTTTTATCAGGGATTATAGCCCATAAAAATGCATCTCAATTGACTAAAAACTGCTATAATTTAGGATCTCTGAACGCTTGATCTTGCCAATAAAACACCGATTTGGATGCCAATCATTCCTGCGATCGCACTGCCAACAAAATAAATTAACAGCATTGTGATATCGCCTTTATCTAAGAAACCTTTTGATTCCAAGCCATAGGTTGAAAAAGTAGTATATGCGCCGCAGAAACCTGTTGTCGTCATCAGGCGAAGTTCAGTCGAGATGATACGAATATTCTCCGCTGCTAGAGTCAAAATATAAGCAATCAATAAACAGCCAGTCACATTAATAAAGAATGTGCCGTAAAAGCCAAAATCTTTTCCAAAAATAGCTTTTGCTAATTCGGTTCCATAAAAACGACTCAACGCTCCAAAAATTGCCCCGATCGCCACAGTTAGGGGATAACGTCCTTTCAACAAATTCATTGTTTTTTACCTAAAAATGTGTATGCTTTCTCGTAAAGGCTTTTTTCAAAGTTGCTCTCAAGTACATCCCAACCTTTTTTATTACTTGAGGAAATTACTTCACAAAAAGCTTGGCGATCGCAACTCCTAAAATCACCGCTCCCAACCCTAGAACTGCACTCCCCGCCCAATAAAAGACCGTCGCAGTCTTTTGTTTGCTACGCCACAGAGTCAGAGTATCAAAGCCATAGGTTGAAAATGTGGTGTAAGAACCTAAAAATCCAGTCCTAATTAGTAAATCCAATTCTGATGGATAGCCTGTAATTCCTTTAGAAATCGTGAAAAAGAAACCCATCGCTAAACATCCAGTCAGATTAATGACAAATGTTCCATAGGGAAATTTTGTCCCCAATTTGGCTTTTGTCCATTCTGTTATATAGAACCGAGACAGCGCTCCAGGAACTGCACCTACCGCAATTGAGAGAACATTAGTTAAATCTGCCACTATTTTTGTAACTCTCCGCCCTCAATGTTTGAGTTGTTTTGCATGTAATGTATTTAAAAAGTCTCAGTTTAAAAAAAATATTGGAATAAATCATACAAGACTGACTCTCAAATTTGCAATAAATATATGTAACAATCATCATTAAAACTAATATATAAAGCCCATAAAGAAGTAAGCCTACGTAAATATTTGTAGCTGTGATAGGGCAAGAGGTAGGAGTCAGTAAGCAGGAACAAAGAGAGTTATAGCTTAATTTATCTTGATTTACTTAGTTTAGTTTTATTGTGCCGTTACTAATTTTTAAGGTCTGGTAAATGCTTTTTTCAGCTTATCTACTTTGTATAGCAATTAGACTATTAGGGCGTGTTTTATAACTACTGGTTTAGCCTTGCAACTTTTTAGATCCTCCTAAATTACCCTTCAAAAGATGCGGTTTAAAGACTTCCAGTGAAAAAATATTCCATCGTATGGACACGCAGATGTGCATTAGTGTTAATTTCTGCGTGTCCTCTGTGCCTCTGTGGTAGACTGCGGCAAGTACGCTATTTTGTAACTCGTGCGTAAGTCTGTCCTAATATCTGGGGAAGCTCGACGAGCTTGGATAGCTCTAAACTTAAAGCACATTTAGTTAAAGTGTTTTTATCTATACACTAATAATCAAAGTATGTCTTTTGATGTATTCTTTTGATTTTGCCACCTATCCTATCCCCCTGGATGGGATAATAAGTTACTAGTAGGGAAAAAGTGCAAACTATTCCCTAACTCCAAATCTCTCTGCACTTTGGTTATATTGAGGAACTCATTGTGGTTGCCACGCCGGAAAAAGTACAACACACTCACGAGCATCTATCAGGTAAAGACCGTGTAGCCGTATTGCTCATGGGCTACGGCGAAGTCGAAAGCTACGAAGATTTCGCCAACTATAACGAACAGGCTTTAAATCTACTGACAGCAAAATTCGCACCAGTCCCAACGTGGATTTATCCGCCTCTGGCAAAGCTTTTGGCGCTATTTGATCGCCATGAGTGGGGACACACACACCACGATTTTATCTCCCCACACAATGCCATCTTTGAACAGCAGCGGGCTGGGATCGAGAAGAATTTACAAGAAAAATGGGGCGATAAGGTTCAAGTTTTTAAGGCTTTCAACTTCTGCGCGCCTTTCTTACCCAATCAAGTCTTGGCAGAAATCAAAAACCAAGGCTTTGATAAGCTGCTAATCTACCCACTGTTGGTTGTTGATTCTATCTTTACTAGTGGGATTGCGATCGAGCAAGTTAACAATGCTCTGGTTGAGTTGACTGACGGTGAAGAACACTGGGTTAAAGCACAGCGCTACATTCCTTCTTTTTTCAACGAACCAGCTTATATCGATTTGATGGCTCATCTGGTTGAGGAGAAAATTGCTGAGTTAGCAGGAGCTTATCTCCCTTCTCAAATCGGCATTGTGTTAATGAATCACGGCTGTCCCCACAAAGCTAAAGGCTTTACTTCTGGGATTGCCGAAAGTGAAGCAATGTACGATTTAGTTCGGGATAAGTTGATTAACCGCTATCCGTTAATCTCCGTGGGTTGGCTTAATCATGACACACCCTTAATTGATTGGACGCAGCCAAATGCCGAGCAAGCGGCAAATAACCTGATTCAATTGGGTGCAAAAGTGGTAATTTTTATGCCAATTGGCTTTGCCACAGAAAACCACGAAACTCTATTAGATGTACACCATATCATCCATGCTTTAGAGAAACAGCATCCTGGCACGAACTACGTGCAAATGGCTTGCGTCAACGATCATCCAGAATTCTTGGCAATGGCGGCGCAATGGGCTGATACTCATATAGCAGAGTTGTTATCAGAGCAACCTTTGGCAGTTAAGCCTCAACTCGCAGGGGATCACCATCATCACCACCATCATTAAGTTTTGAGTTTGCGAGGGTGGGCAAAGCTAGACCCACCCTACAATTAATTTACGCCCCGCAGCTTGCGAGTGTTATCAACTAAACTTTGAGCAAATTGATCGAATCTTTGAGAGAGCTTTTCATCTACTAGTTTGCCTTCAGGACTGAATGCACCCCAAGCTTGTCCGATCGCAATTTGTTCAGGGATAGACCAACAATGCACCCATCTGGTAATTAACCGTAGTTCGTTTAGAGCGTTGCTATTAGATTGACCACCCAAAACACTAATAAATCCTGCTACTTTATCAGATAGTTGATCAAAGCTCATTAAGTCCAGAGCATTTTTCAGGACACCACTAACGCCACCATGATACTCAGGTGTCGCTAAAATTAACCCATCAGCCTGACTAACTGTTTCTTGCAACCGCTGAACATCTGGATACTCTGGATACTCCTTTGCGCCAGTGCAAAATGGTAGCTGCAACTGCCGTAAATCGAGAATTTCTACCTCTGCGCCTACTGCTTCAACCCTTTGCGCTGCAACTTCTAAAGCAAGCTGGGTATAAGAGTTGGGTCTTAAACTACCACCAATGCCAATAATTTTCACCATAATTAACCCACAAACTATTAACTAGCTACTATCGTCAGATTTCTTAAAAAGCGGAATCGTTATGACTATGTTTATCTTAGCGATTTGTGCCGGAATGTGTCAAATTAATCTCTACTGGAGATTGAGGATTGGGGAAGCAGAGGAGCAGCACTTCTCTACGAGACGCTGCGCGTAGCTTGCTTCCCCGGAGGGGTACGACTACGCTCAGTGACCACGCCAACGGCTACGCTCAGTGACCGAGGAGAAGTTGCAGTAAGTCTTTCGCCTCTGTCTCTTGTGCCCAATCCCCAGTCTTAAAAGCTGCATACTAGATAACGATCGCTCAACTTTATGTAATAGCCTGAAGAAACTTGGGAATGCTTTTGTGAGGAAGTTAGACTAGATAAGAAAAGTGTAATTTCCAGTTATTACAATTTTTGATAGAAGAATAGGCATAAAACCAGCGCTTAACTTGTGCCAGCAGACAAAGGGTAATTATTATGACAAATTCGGGAAAAAAAGCATTGATAAAAAGGCAGTCCTCAAAGCGCGTTGCTTGGGTTGGTGCAATTGCTGCTAGTCTGATTATGTTGCCAGGAATTTTCGGAAGTACTCCTGTCATGGCACAAAAGGCAGAAACCGCCTCGCTAAATTATGGCGACTTGATAAAGAAAGTTAAGGCGGGAGAAGTCGAGAAAGTAGAGTTAGACGAAACCGAACAGCTAGCAAAGGTTTATCTTAAGGGGCGAAAAGATAATACACCACCGCAACAGGTGAGACTTTTGGCGCAAAACACAGAGTTAATCAATATTCTCAAAGATAAGAATGTTGATTTTGGGGAAGTTTCCTCTGCTAACAGTCGAGCTGCTGTTGGACTGTTGATCAACTTGATGTGGATTTTGCCACTAGTAGCTTTAATGTTATTGTTCCTCCGACGCTCTACTAATGCTTCTAGCCAAGCGATGAATTTCGGTAAATCCAAAGCTCGCTTCCAAATGGAGGCAAAAACTGGAGTGAAATTTGAAGATGTCGCTGGGGTTGAAGAAGCGAAAGAAGAACTTGAAGAAGTTGTGACTTTCCTGAAACAGCCGGAAAGATTTACTGCTGTAGGCGCACGGATTCCCAAAGGAGTGCTGTTAATTGGCCCTCCTGGTACTGGTAAAACTTTACTAGCAAAAGCGATCGCAGGTGAAGCCGGTGTACCATTTTTCAGTATTTCTGGTTCAGAATTTGTGGAAATGTTCGTTGGCGTGGGTGCATCTCGCGTGCGCGACCTCTTCAAGAAAGCCAAAGATAATGCCCCTTGTCTAATATTTATCGATGAAATTGACGCAGTAGGTAGACAACGGGGTGCTGGTATCGGTGGCGGTAACGACGAGCGCGAACAAACCCTCAACCAACTGCTCACTGAAATGGATGGTTTTGAAGGTAACACAGGTATCATTATTATTGCTGCCACAAACCGCCCAGATGTTTTAGATACAGCATTACTCAGACCGGGACGCTTTGATAGACAAGTGATGGTCGATCCACCCGATCTCAAAGGGCGACTGGAAATTTTGAAAGTCCACGCGCGGAATAAGAAAATCGATCCTAGCGTATCATTAGAAGCGATCGCTCGCCGCACTCCTGGTTTTACTGGCGCAGATTTAGCCAACTTACTCAACGAAGCCGCTATTCTCACTGCTAGAAGACGTAAAGAAGCCGTCACTCTTTTAGAAATTGATGCTGCTGTAGACCGAGTTGTTGCAGGTATGGAAGGTACCGCCTTAGTAGACAGCAAGAGCAAGCGCTTGATTGCCTATCATGAAGTTGGACACGCTTTAGTAGGCACATTGCTCAAAGACCACGATCCTGTACAGAAAGTGACATTAATTCCACGGGGACAAGCACTGGGATTAACTTGGTTTACTCCCAACGAAGAACAGGGGTTAATTTCTCGTTCTCAACTTAAATCCCGGATTACTGCTACTTTGGGTGGTCGCGCCGCCGAAGAAATTGTCTTTGGTAAGCCAGAAGTAACCACAGGTGCAAGCAATGACCTGCAACACGTGACAGGGATGGCACGGCAGATGGTGACACGCTTCGGAATGTCAGAATTAGGCCCATTGTCCTTGGAAAATCAGAGTGGAGAGGTATTTTTAGGACGCGACTGGATGAATAAATCAGACTACTCTGAAGAAATTGCTGCCAAAATTGATTCACAAGTGCGCGAAATTGTTAGCAATTCCTACATTAAGGCCAAAGAACTGTTGGAAGAAAACCGCGTAGTTTTGGAGCGTTTAGTAGATTTGCTAGCAGAACAAGAAACAATTGAAGGTGATGTATTCCGCAAAATTGTTGGCGATCATGTTCAGGTAGCCGATGAACAATTAGCTGTACCTCATTAAATATAAGAGTGAAAAAATGTAGAGGCGTAGCAGTGCTAACTCTCTACAAGGGTTCTGGATAGCGCATCTTTAATTTCACAAGATGTCTATTAAGGAATAAACAAAAGCTAATAGTCTGTCAACTTTAGACTACTGAAAATCCAAAGGTTAAGATTCCCAACTTCTGAAAAAAGTTGGGAATTTTGTTGTGAAAAAAATTACAATACTACCTCAGCCTTCCCAGAAAGTAGCACACATAAAGTCTTGTCACTGCAAAGCTTAAGCTATTGTATTATATATACCCAAGTAATGTACTACAAGTAAACATAAACATCATGAAATATAGATTTTGTGCAAGTTATCTGCTTGCTGCTTTAGCATTTCTGCCCTTCGAGCCTGTAAGCATTACTCAGGTTTTGGCAAGAGAGTCAGTTTACCAACTAGCACAAGCAAAATCTGCTTACACCCAATATATGCAGCTTGGTTATAATGAAACCAAACGGAGAAACTATAGAAAAGCTTTATTGAATTTTCAGCAAGCAGAGCGGCTACGTCCTGGAGATAGATATGCTACTTCTGCAATTAGAAATGTTACAAGCTACATTCAACGCGGTAGAAATCGTATCGCCTTTGTCCCAGGTAGACCTGGTAGGGTAAGGTCAGCAGGAACACGGGGAAGTTGCTTTCAAACTGGACAATATCTTATTCCCCTGACACCAACAGATAAGGAAGCTCAACGCACCACAGCAGAACGTCCCACATTCTTTTTCTACCTTCCTCAAACTTCGACAACAGTGCAAGCACTAGAATTTGTTTTGCGGGATAGTGATAGTATTGACCCATTATATAAGGGAACTTTCAAACCTGTTGGGCAGAATGGTATTGTTAGTGTAAATGTACCTATCGATCAGCCATCTCTAGAAATCGGTAAAGAGTACAATTGGACTTTTTCGATGATTTGCGATCCTAATAACCGCGATAAAGACTCTTATGTAGAAGGTACAATTGTGCGATCGCAAGATGAAAACCTATCTCTTCAGCTAAACCAACCAAACACAGACTTAGATCGAGCAGTTTTATTCGCCACAGCCGGATTTTGGGAAGATGCTCTGAGAACTTTAGCTAATTTACGCCGCCAGCGTCCGAACGATCCTGAAGTTCAGAAATATTGGGAAGATTTTTTAAATTCAGTAGACATTAAAGAAGTTGTAAACAAGCCTTTATTGCCCTGTTGTACTGCCCAAAAATAAACAATTACTTAAAAACCCAGTTTTCATAGAGAAGCTGGGTTTTTTACTCTTCAATTTAAGATTAAGCGATCGCAAATACTTATGGCGTGGACGGTATCAATTCTCGCTAATTACTGCTGTAAGTCAACCTGGTAGAGAAACAGGAAGTGCGATCGCCTAATTTTCTACCGACGCAACACTCTTCGAACGCTGGCGTGTCCAAAATAACAATATTAGACCTCTTGCATAAATCAAAAATAAGAAAGAACCCCACCCCGCCAAAGCTACGCTTTGTCTCCCCTCCCCGCTTGCGGGGAGGGGTTGGGGGTGGGGTGTTAGAGACTTTTGCAAGAGGTCTATTGTATATAGTTTCCGAATTTGGTATTTATGTATCATTCCGCAAAACCCTAAATGGCTGATTATTGCTTTCCCATTTACGAATGTCCAAGTAGAGTTGTGTCTGGTGAAAGAAAATTTCCTCATAAGCAAGCCGCAAACTACGCTCAAGACTGTTTGGTTCAACATCAGCAGCTTTGTTAGAGCCAAGTGCTTTGCGTAAACCAAGCGACAGAATTTCCACCAAATGATGACCACAGCAAATTTGCCAAGGATCGTGGTTATTGCTTTTCTGACTCTTTAGCCGTTCTTGCAGATTTTTCTCGTTCAAAGAGAAAGCTTGGGATTTATTCTTAATCTCCTGAATCAGCTTGAGTTCATCAATTTGTAAAGTTTGCTCATGAATGAACTTGCTAAATGTAATACCCTCAAAGGTTAGGTTTAATCCGTCACATTTAGAGATCCAAAGCAAATAACCTACCGACATCCCATTTTCAAGTAATACTGATTTTATTTCTCGATTAAACTGAGTAATTTTCTCTTCAGAACCAAACTCAGCAATTACTTTGTTAAATGCTGGTGAGTCAATCAGCATAGTTTCAAGGTCATGGCTATCGGTACGAAGCAGATTAGGACTGGTGTATAACAAAGTTTCAAGGCGCTCAAAATCTGCATCAACAATCGCTAAAACTCCCTGAAAATTTGATTGTTCCAAAATTTTTAAAATTTCAATAGCACGCTGTTTACTAGAGGGTTTTCCTGATGTTTCGACTAACTCACAAACTAATTGGTCAACAAATCGCTTGTAGAAAGTTTTATCAGAACTTCCTTCCACTAACAAAAAAGTTCCAGTATATGTGCTTCGTCATAATCGTATTTGGTTAGCAACACGGTCAACTGTTAGAAAATCTCTCACTTTTGTGGCCCTTTCAGTTCAACCGTTAAATCCCAGCGATCTTGAATAATATCTGGTGAATGAGTAGCCATCAATATATTTAAATCTGCAAGCTGTGTAATGTCTTGTAAGTCCTTTAAAAACTGAACCTGCCATCCTACATGAAGAGATAATTCCGGCTCATCAATTAAGACTAGAGAATTAGGTTGAACTTTAAATAATAGTTCATAGAGAAGAACTAACTCATGCTGTTCCCCGGATGACAAATCTGTTGGCAAAAGAGTTTTGGAATTAGATAATGAGGAGTCATAACTTGTTGTAACAACGAATCCCTTTTCTTTACTAAAATTTATCTCTTTATAAGAATAGGCAAACTTATTATTAATAATTTTTCTTAATAAATCAATCTTGCTTGCTATTTCAGCAAAAACGCTCAACTTTTTTTCCACATCTTGAACATATACTGACAAAGCATTTTTGGTGCTTTCATCTATATCTTGAGGCTGGATTTGAAATTCTGCATCTTCATCTTTATCCAAAAGACCTACTTCTATGAGGCGAGAGCGAGTCGCTTCAAGTTCGTTTAATTGATGACGAAGTTGTTCATCTGTTAAATCTGTGGATGGCTGTTGCTTAACTACCCTAACTGGAAAAGTTCTGTCAAGAGATTGGGATATTGTACCGTATTCTTTAAATTTATCTTGCATTAGTTTAGCAAGTTCATCAGAATAGGCAGACACAGTTGATAATATTGAAGGTGTTTCAGCAGACCGTCTGGAAGAACGGTTAGGAACAAAGTTAAGCAACCGTTGTGATTCAATGAGGCGAATATGAATATTGTTTTTCAAATTTTCTAGCCAATCAGGTTCTTCCTGTGACTTAAATGATGAAGGCAATACATTATCAAAACGTTCTAAAACTTGTTCTAAAGAAAGAGCTTCTCCAGTAGGATCATACAGCCATTTTCGAGGAGCTATTCGTTCTAAGCCTGGTATAATCTTATCTAAAATACCAATTCTAACGTCTAGATCACTAATAGTTTTCATTGGTTTTAGAGGAAAAGGATCTTGCTCTGAATCAGGCTGATAAAAATGGAAAACAATCTTATTTCTTTTTGATTGCTCTGCATTTTCGGTGTTTTTTATTTCAAGACTACTATTATTATCAAATTCAAATCGAAAAGTTCTAAATGGTATGGTTTTTAATTCTGCATTTCGGGAGTTAAAAAAGTTATTGATAATTCTTAATATGGCTGTTTTTCCAAAACCATTTGGGCCATGAATAATGGTGATTCGTTCATCTATATTCAATGGAATCACATGGTCAAAAATTCCAAATAAGCCACTGACAGAAATTTGCTTAATTCGCATAGTCATTTAATCCTATAAGCATTGGCTTCATGACTTTGATTGTAACTTCTATCTTTCTCTGGAAAGCACAGGAAACACAGAGTTATATTCTTTTGTGTCCTCTTTCCTAAAAAGTTTTGGTCGTCGATTCGCTTTTAGGCGTTACCGAAGGGTAGCCGATACACCCTGCGGCATAAAATCATAGTACTTGAGACAGTTTCAACAGCGATCGCACAATCAGGCATCGCGTTGATATAATTTACCTTTAAACTGAGTTCAGCAATTGCCCAAGCTTTTTGGTACAGTATTCTAGAAAATCCACATGACCAGAATAGGCGATCGCTAATTGCAATTGCCAGTTTATTGCTCAAAATCTAGAACGCAGTTGCTATGATCAAACGCCTGCTTGTGGTGGAATCTCCGGGAAAAGTTAAAAAACTCAGTCAAATTCTGGGTTCGGATTGGAAAGTTCTAGCCAGTTGTGGTCATATCCGAGAACTCAGCAATGAAGGGGACGATTCCTTGGGCTTTGTCATGGATGGCAATAATGTCCGATGCAACTACATCCCCCGTGACCAACGAGCGAAGGAAACAATTCAGAAGCTCAAGTCTGCGGTGAAGCAGGTTGATGAAGTTGTCTTAGCAACTGACCCAGACCGGGAAGGCGAAACAATCGCTTGGCATCTCAAAGAAACGCTGGGTTTAAGGGAACCGAAACGAGTAATTTATACTGAGATTACAGCATCGGCGGTACAGAGTGCGATCGCTAATCCTAGAAAGCTAGACCAAAACTTAATCGGTGCTGGGCTGTGCCGAGATTGCCTAGATAAGCTGGTGGGTTATAAAGGTAGCCCGTTAGTGTGGGCATTGAATAACGGCGCTAAGAGTGTTGGTAGAGTTCAAAGCGCCACGTTGCACCTGATTTGTCAGCGAGAAAACGAAATTTTTACTTTTGTTCCCCAAGATTACTGGAGTGTCTGGGTAGATTATGCTGAAGGATTTCGGGCTTTTTACAAAGGGACGGTCGATTCTGCAAAAGATGCAGCAGACCAAGAAACTGAAACTCACGATGACGCGAAAGTAGGTAATAGTCCAGAAACACCGGAGTCTAAGCGCGTTCTTTCCGAAGCAGAGGCGACACGTTTAGTTGAAGAAGCACAGCGACATCCTCATCAGGTGATTCATTTTGAAGGAAAAATCGTTAACCGCCAGCCACCGCCGCCATTTACAACTTCCAGCCTTCAGCAAGCAGCCGGTTCAAAGCTGAGGTTTGCTCCCGACAAAACCATGATTGTAGCCCAAAAGCTTTATGAGGCAGGGCTGATAACATATATGCGAACAGACTCAGTAATGCTGAGTCCAGAATTTTGTGCCAGCGCCCGTAAATGGTTAGAGCAAAACGACCCGCCGAATGTACCGCAGCAAGTCGCCAAGCATCGCAGTAGCAAATCGGCTCAAGAAGCACATGAAGCCATTCGTCCAACAGATGTATTTCGTCCCTCAGTTCAGTTGCGTTTAGAACTCCCGGATGATGAGTTTAATCTGTATGTGATGATCTGGAAACGGTCAATTGCTTCTCAGTGTCGGGCTGCTCAATTGCGTAAAACTTTGGTGATTACTCAATCTGGTTCCCTACTGTGGTCAGCCAGAGGGCAAGTAATTGAATTTTACGGTTATGCTCGGTACTGGAATAATCTCAGCAAGGATAGTGTTTTACCTTCATTAAAACAGGGACAAGCGCTAAAACTGGAGAATGCTGGACATGAAAAGAAGCAGACGCAGCCACCACCTCGTTACAGTGAACCAAAATTAGTGCAATTGATGGAACGTAAAGGAATTGGTCGCCCAAGTACCTATGCTCCTACTGTTGCTACCTTAAAAAAACGAAATTATGTCGAGTTGAAAAAAGACCATCTGCAACCGACAGCGTTAGGGTTAGAAGTTGATGCGTTTTTGCTCAAAGCACTGCCTGATTTACTAGAGGCAGAATTCACAGCGAAAATGGAAGATGCCCTTGATGCAATTTCTGAAGGGAAAAACTCTTGGCAGCATTATTTAACTAGTTGGAATCAAAATTACTTTATACCAGCGCTCTCCAAAGCTAAAACTGTAGTTGCAAGTTCCCCAACAGGTAAAGCTAATATGATAACTGAGCGCAAATATGAAACTTCCAAAACGCGATGCCCTGAATGCAAAAATTTTCTCGCCAAAATTCCGAGCAGTAAAGTTAAAAAGAAATATTTCCTCAAATGTACAAAAGGTTGTGAAAATGTCGTGTTGTTTTGGAGCGACTTTAACAAAACTTGGCAGCCACCACAAACTAAAACAGTCCAAGCTGAAAATCAGCAAAAGCCTCCTGTGAAGATGACGGCATATCCCTGCCCAGTATGTAAGAAACCTTTAGAGGAGTACAGTTATATCAAAGAGGGACAGAGTAAAACAATGTTGCGATGTTCCAATCCACAATCCCGTAAGGACACCAAACATAAAGATGTGGCTTATTTCAATACGCCAAAAGGGTGGTGGAGTCCTAAGTTTGGGGAGATATCAAAAACTTAACTAATTTTAGCTATTAGTGTTGCAGGTCACTACATTTAGTTTAGAGGTTGCAATGTGTATTTAAGCACAATTAACGAGCAGCTAGAAGCTGGTGAATATTAGTCTATGTATTTTTAACACAGTTGACTTACTTTAGCCGCAAGTTCTGCGATGTTCATCTGCTCGTAGTGTTCAAAGGGTTGGTGAATCCAGGGATTGTCAGCTAAGTAATCAACATAATAATTGGGTGCTATAACTGAACAGGCTTTATACCAAAGAACGGCGGTGCGAATTTCCTCAATGGGGAAATCAGTATTTTGCTTGAGCCAAGGTATAGTCTGCTGGAGTGTGATACCAGAGTCTACCAAATCATCGACTACGAGAATGCGCGAACCTAACTTTTCGGCAGTCATCGTTAAGTGGCGGGAGAAAATTAAATTGCTTCTTTCTTGCTTACCAGTGCCACTGTAAGATGAGGTTGCTAAAATTGCCAGTGGTTGCTGGTATATACGGGAAAGAATATCTCCAACTCTTAGTCCTCCTCTGGCAAGACAGATAATCTGGTTGAATTCCCAACCGGATTCATAAATCTGAATAGCCAGTTGTTCAATTTTTTGGTGATAATCTGACCAAGAAACATAAAGGTCTGGCATAAGTCTAACGGGAGTGGTAGATGGCTAGTATTGAAGGCAGTCGCAAACTTTTTATTTTAGTATGAGCGCAAGTTATTATGAAAGATTCTGCCGCTGATGGCGGTGCCAAACAAGATATTCTCAGTGAAAAACTCGACTTAAAAACAAAGCTGGCTTATGGTGCAGGAGATTTAGGGCCAGCAATCACTGCCAATATCTCCGTCTTTTTTCTGCTGGTTTTCTTCACAAATGTCGCTGGTATCCCTGCGGGTTTAGCTGGCAGTATTTTGATGATTGGCAAAATCTGGGATGGCATAAACGATCCGTTTGTCGGGTTCCTGACTGATAAAACGAAATCTCGTCGTTGGGGGCGTCGTCTTCCTTGGATGTTTTATGGAGCAATTCCCTTTGGAATTTTCTTTTTCTTGCAGTGGATTGTACCGCAATTTAGTGCAAATCAGAGTGATAATATTTGGCCATTATTTTGGTATTACGTAGTCATTGGGGTGGTATCTCAAGTGTTTTATACAGTTGTGAATTTGCCCTATACGGCGATGACTCCAGAACTGACTCAAGATTACGACGAGCGCACCAGCCTTAACAGCTATCGCTTTACATTTTCCATTGGTGGCAGCATTTTATCGTTGATTTTAACGCAAATTGTTTTTTCAGTGATTGCCGATCGCCAACAACAATATCTTGTTTTAGCAGCAGTTTCTACTGTAATTTCGATTTTAGGATTATATTGGTGCGTTTTTGGAGTCCGCGATCGCATCTTAGCTTTTGAGGCTAAACGCATCCAAACCGAGGAACCTGCATCTCTTCCCTTCTTTGAACAGCTAAAAATTGTCTTTAGCAACCGACCTTTTTTATTTGTTATTGGTATATATCTTTGTTCTTGGCTAGGCGTACAGGTAACAGCCAGCATTATTCCCTATTTTGTAGTCAATTGTATGGGACTAAAAGAATCAGATGTGCCCACAGTCATGATTGCAGTCCAAGGAACTGCTCTGTTGATGCTATTCGTGTGGGGAGCGTTGAGTAAAAAAATTGGCAAAAAAGTTGTTTATTTTTTGGGAATGAGTTTGTGGATTATAGCAGCAGCCGGACTATTTTTCTTACAGCCTGGTCAAATAGTTTTCATGTATGTGATGGCTGTGATGGCAGGTATTGGTGTATCCACAGCTTATCTGATTCCCTGGTCAATGATTCCAGATGTGATTGAATTAGATGAACTGCAAACTGGACAACGTAGAGAAGGCATTTTTTATGGCTTCATGGTTTTGCTGCAAAAATTTGGTTTAGCTTTGGGGCTATTTTTGGTGGGAAATGCTTTGCAAGTATCTGGTTTCAAAGAATCTGTAGCCGGAAGTCCGCTACCCATCCAACCGGAATCAGCACTGTTTGCTATTCGCGTTGCCGTTGGCCCCATACCGACAGTTTGTTTGATTTTTGGCTTAGTTTTAACGTATTTTTACCCAATTACCCGCGAGATGCACGCTGAAATTATGCTGAAACTCAAAGAGCGACAAGAGAAGAGGGAGAGTTAAAAGGGCAGAGGGGCAGAGGGGAAACACTTACTGTAACTAACTTCCCCTGCTCCTCTGCTCTCTACTCCCTATTCCCTTTGATTTTAATTTGTTTTAGACTCGACCTTAACGCACCTCAGATCGTGAAGAATGATTAAGAAAAACGAGTACAGACAAACATGATAAAAATGCTAGCTGAAAACTTGATGGGAATTGAGACAAGCTTACAAATTAATTGGGTTTGGCTAAATGCCAGCTTACAGTTTGCAAGTTGGGCACTCTTCTCACTTTTACTTGCTGAGATATTGAGAGACAGCTACCATGCTTTGTGTCACCAAGTCAGTTGGCTTGCTAAATGGCACAACAAGCACCACATGGCCTATCGCCGCGATTTATCAATAGTTTCCCTGAAAATTTATCAAGAATCCCAACTCTATCACGACATTTTAGAGTCGAGTTTATTGCTAGTGGTATTGGTAGTCGTTGCCTTAATTGTCCAGCAAATGGGGTTATGGCTGGGAGTAGCTTATGGTTGTACCTTTTTGTATGGCGCGTCTGTGCGGTATTTTCAGGGAAAAATTGATACAGATTACAACCACCTACCCGGCCCTTTAGAGACAATTCCATCCATTTGGTGGGTGAATCGGTCTTACCATTGGCGGCATCATTTTGATGATGTCAACGCTTACTACAGTGGTGTCTTTCCTCTAGTTGATAAAATTCTGGGTACAGGACTGTCTCTCAAAGGTAAAACCATCGCTTTAACCGGAGCATCAGGAGCGCTGGGGCAAGCGTTGGCGGCTGAACTTATAAAGAATAATGCTAAAGTCGTCGCATTAACCACTAATCCAGAAAAATTAGTAGAGCAAGTTGGGGTAAAGGTGGTTTCCTGGCAGTTAGGCAACGAAGCTGAACTGAGAAATAGTTTAGAGAAAGTAGATATTTTAATTATCAACCACGGAGTCAATGTCTACACCAGCCGCACATCGGAGGCTATCAACGCCTCTTATGAAGTGAATACCTTTTCAGCCTTACGGTTGATAGATATATTTTTGACAACTGTAACAGGGCCACAAGCAAAAGCAACCAAGGAAATTTGGGTAAACACTTCTGAGGCTGAGGTTTCTCCAGCGCTGAGTCCGCTTTATGAACTTAGCAAAAGAGCGCTAGGAGATATTGTTACCCTCAAGCGTTTGGACGGGGATTGTGTAATTCGCAAGTTAATTCTTGGCCCGTTTAAGAGTCAGTTGAATCCTTATGGAGTGATGTCTGCACAGCAAGTTGCTCGTGCGATCTTATTTTTGGCGCGGCGAGACTTCCGAAATATTATTGTGGCAATAAATCCTCTCACCTATCTGCTGTTTCCTTTAAAGGAAACTAGTACGTCGCTATACTATCGACTTTTTAGCCGGACAGCGAAAAGTGAACAAGACTTACGCAAAGAATAGCCGAAAAGAATGATTTTCAGGTAGGGGCAATTCATGAATTGCTCCTGAGCGCGTGTAGTTTTGATTTGCAATGCCTGTGGCTAGCTACACGCATCAGCCTTTTCTAGCAGCAAAAGTGAGACTACCGCCGTTAAAGCTTGGTTCTTACAAGTAATACCGTTCAGTTAAGAAAATTGTAGGTTGGGTAGAACTTTAGTCTTACCCAACAAAGTCAAGGAAGTGTTGGGTTTTGTTGCTCAACCCAACCTACGCCAGTTTTAATTTTTAGCCTTAATTGAACCGTATTGTTTTTTGAACCCAATGTTTTAAGCTTGCCACGCTACTACAAATCTTCAAAACTTACGCAGTCTTGGAATGCAATTTCCTCCCAAGCAAGTTTATAGTTTTTTAATAGCCATCATCCGAACTCCACCATTAGGAGCAAGGGTAAATCCACGTCGTTGCAGTTTCAGAGGTTTATTTTCCACCAATGCAAGTTGATAATTAGATAAAACGGTTGCCAAGACTAACTTCATTTCTAACAAAGCCAGGGCATATCCTAAACATCGCCGACTTCCACCACCAAAAGGAATGAACTCCCAAGGCGAATACTGGCGTTCTAAAAAACGTTCGGGATTAAATTGTTGAGGATTAGGATACAAGTCTTCCCGATAATGCAGAAGGTAGATACTTGGCATTAAGGTTGTATCAGGAGGAAACTGATATCCTGCAATATTTATGGATGATTTGGTAATGCGGGGGAAAAGCACTGGCAGGACTGGATACATCCGCAGGGTTTCTTGGCAAACTGCGCTTAAGTAAGGAAGCTGGGCAATTTCCATTGGGTTTGGATTTTCTCCCAAGCTGTCAAGTTCCTGCTGCAATTTTAAGAGAACATCTGAATTTCGGTGAATTTGATAGAAAGCCCACGCTAGCGTTGTTGCAGTAGTTTCATGTCCAGCAAATAAAATTGTGAGCAATTCATCTTTTAATTCATCGTCGGTCATTGCTTGCCCATTTTCATCCTGTGCTGCCATCATCAAGCTCAGAACATCACCCTGATTCTGATTGTTCTTTGTTCTTTTCTCTTCAATTTCTGCTTGAAGTAGCTGATGAATATGGCTTTGTCTAGTTTTCATCTGCCCCCAAGGAGTCCATTTCCCCCAATCTTGTTGTAAAAATGGAAAAAATAGCATACTGGAGCGCAAAGGAGAATCAGTCATATCCAACCAACTAGTCAGGAGAGGTAAAATTAGTTGATAGCGTTCCCCTTCACTTAAACCAAAGACAATTTGTAAAATTACTTCTAGACTAACTTTCTGCATAGCAGAACGAGCCACAAAAGGTTGACCGATTTGCCATTGACTGGCGATTTGCTCGGTAATTAAGCAGATTTGTTGAGCATAAGTCTGTAGCCTTTCTCCATGAAAGGGGGGCATTAATAATTTTCGTTCTCGTCGATGGCGGGCACCATCCATTAACATGAGAGAATTTCGCCCAATCAGGGGTTCTGCAAGTTTATTAGCACGACCAACATCAAATTTAGAATCTTGACTGAAGATTTCTTGAATGGCTTGGGGATGGCTAAGAATTACATAAGAACCGAGTCCACCCAGTTGCATGGAAAAAATATCTCCATACTCTTGATTACACTTTTTCTGAAATCCAATCGGATCGGCAATCCATTCGATCAGTTGCCACCACGAAGGGCTAGTAATGCAATTCGGTAATTGACTAAGCATAATATTTACCTGTGATTCCACTTCATAATCTCAAACAAATACACCCATTATCCCTGAGTAACCGTATTTAGGGACTGGCTCATAAACGCATTTATTAAGCTATCTAGCAAGCGATCGCGTGATAAAGATGTAAGTTCTTTTCCATACAATATTTCTTGTAAAATCACGTGGAATACCAGCGAACCAAAAAATATGAGCATTATTAATGACTCCGGCTACTAACTGGAAAATATTACTATCAAAAATCGTCCCTTTAGCATTTTTATTAATGGGCGATGTTTTATTAGCTATCACTTTAGCAACAGTAATATTGCATGTACCATTTCGAGGTAATTTCCTGCTATTTTTAGCCCTATCAAGTATGTATGTATTTGTCGGGATTAGCTTGGGTATTATGTTAGCGACTGTAAGTAGTTTGCAACAACAGGTAGTTTTGACATCTTTCTTTATTAATTTACCAATGGTACAAACTTCTGGAGCGATCGCACCCATTGAAGCCATGCCACCTTCGTTTCAAGTTTTATCCCTACTCAATCCCCTGCGCCATTACATTGCGATCGTTCGAGGTATTTTGCTCAAAGGTGTTGGCTTAGATGTACTGTGGATGAATGTTTTGGCTTTAGTCGCTTTTGCTGTTGTGTTATTAACTATTAGTGTTAGTAAGTTTCGCAGTCAATTAAGCTAAAAGACAGGGTAATATCATGTCCGTTTGGTTACTTATTAAACCCAAGAACCCCACCTCGCCAAAGCTACGCTTTGTCTTTGCTCCCCAAGGCATCGGCTACCGTGTATAAACAAGTCAAATTACCCCCTGAATCCCCCCGATGCATTGGTGGGAAACAAGAAATCTAGTTCTCTCCCCAATCCATCGGGGAGGGTTAGGGTGGGGTGCAATGACTGTGGGAATCATAACTAATTAACCGGACATGATATCACAGGTCACTTTTAGGAATTTCCTCACGAAATTCTATGACCAACTGCATAGTTTCCACTACCAAATCGCGTAAATCTCGATTGAGTGCTACAGAGCCTTGAGGCCCAAACCAACGGTCAAAAATAGTGACATATCGCTGATTCCCATTGACGAATCCTTGCATGAACTTTACCAGAGAAAAGTTAACTGTATCCAAGAATTTGGAGTTATTTTCTGGCACCATGCAAGCGATACCTTCTCGTGAATAGGGGCGATCGGGTACGATCGCAAAAGCATCTGGATTTTTTTGCTGTTGCAGCCATCCCTCTAAAAGAATGCTATCGGATGAGAAAGCATCAATAGTATCTTGCTGCAAAGCTGTGTATCCCTCTGCCCTAGTTTTAAAATATACTAGCTTAGCTTTGGGTTGTACATGAGCGATCGCCTGTTCATTTGTGGTTCCCGCCAACACACCAATTTTCTTACCAATAAGGGATTCAGGGGAACCTAGATTACTTCCTTTCTTAACTAATAATTGGGTTCCAGTTGCACCGTAGCTGACAGAAAAGTCTACTTTTTTATCTCGCTTCCATGTAAAACTACTAGCATCACATACAATATCAACTTGTTGATTAACTATTTTAGGAATCCGCTCAGAAGGGCTAAGACCAACTAATTGCAGTTTAATTTTTTTTCCTGTGTCTTTTTCTAATTGCTCTTTAATCAGAGTCAGCATATCTACAGAATAGCCATTTAACTTTCCTTGACTATCCACATAGGCAAAAGGTAGCGCATCTTTACTAGTACCAGCTGTTAATACTCCTGTTCTGGCTACTTTTTTCATTACAGTCTCAGCAGCTACCACATTAGACATGAGCGTTGCAAACATGAGACTTAAAATAGGGATAGCAATTTTTTCATACATAAACTTTAAGAGTAAGTGATTTTTTTCAACAATTAAGTCTGATTTATATATCAAGCTCAAAAACTTATCACTATCAAGTACATCGTAAAGTTATCTAGTAACTATTCTTGACATTGATATTCTTTCATTACTCTGGTGAAAGAAAAATTGCAGCCAACTTTAAGTGTGTAAAAAAAACTCTCAGGGCATAATCTGTAGATACGTGTATACAGCAACATTAAGAATATGAGTAAGTAGGTAGGCATAATTAAATATAAAATAAATTCCAAGTTTGTAGTGAGCGATTTATCGCTCAGAGCAAGGATTATCAGGACTAAAGTCCTTACTACAAACTTTAAAACTTTAAATTTATTTATGCCTAGTACAACACGGCGTAAATAAACAACCCATTCCAAATTAATGAAACGCTTACGCCGTATTCATTTTGACTTTTGACTTTTGACTTCCGCCTTGCGGTACTAGGCTCAGGCTGGAGAGTTTCACCGTCTCCAAGACGCTACGCGATGGTGCAAAGCACCCGTCAAAGGCGATGTCTACGCAAAACTACATAATTCGGTAAAATTAGGTAAAGCAATTTTTGCGCTTGTTAAACAAAGAAAGGCATCAGCAAATCCATGCAACTGAAACTCAGTGCATCTCGACTTCCCTTCGCTCCCCTGTTGTTAATCGCCCCCTTTTTCCTATGGGGGACGGCAATGGTAGCCATGAAAGGAGTGATACCCCATACCACACCGCTATTCATGGCAGGTGTCCGTCTGATACCAGCAGGGATGTTAATTCTGATTGCAGCAGCATTCATGGGTAAACCCCAGCCGAAGAGTTGGGCTGCATGGCTGTGGATTGCCTTATTTGCCCTAGTAGATGGAACGCTGTTTCAAGGCTTTTTGGCAGAGGGATTAGTCAGAACTAGTGCAGGGTTAGGGTCTGTGATGATTGACTCGCAACCTTTGGCTGTTGCCTTGCTGTCGTTGTGGCTATTCCAAGAACACATTGGTTTTTGGGGATGGCTGGGGCTAGGCTTGGGAGTCACAGGCATTAGTTTAATTGGCTTACCTGATGAGTGGATCTTACATTTTTTTGGCTCAGGCGCAAATATGACAATTGGCAACTGGCAAGATTTGTTTGCTAGTGGCGAATGGTTAATGCTGTTAGCAGCACTATCAATGGCAGTGGGAACAGTATTGATTCGGTTTGTGTGCCGATATGCTGACCCTGTAAGCGCTACGGGATGGCACATGATTTTGGGCGGATTGCCACTATGGGGAGTTTCATCAGTTGTTGAATCCCAGCAATGGGAAAATCTGGGAGGATCTGATTTCATGGCTTTGGGTTATGCTACCGTATTTGGCAGTGCGATCGCTTATGGGTTATTCTTCTACTTTGCCTCAAGTGGCAGTCTTACCAGTCTTAGTTCTCTCACCTTTCTGACACCCGTCTTTGCGCTACTATTTGGCAATCTTTTCCTCTCAGAAGTCCTCAGTCCGTTGCAGTGGGTAGGAGTATTTCTCACTTTAATCAGCATCTATCTCATTAACCAACGTGATACTTTAGGAGGACAAAATGACACAGTTACTGTCGGCGAGATAGCAAATATACAGCAACCAGTTTTAGAAGCATCTGCTAAAAAATTGAACCCCATAAGCCTAGCAGTTAGAGAATCGGAACCAGAAATATCCCCTTAACTTGTTAAAATAATTCTTAATTAGTAATTAAGTAGGGGATGAGGGAAAAACCAATTAAAAATTAAAAATTAAAAATTAAAAATTAAAGAACTTCTGCCTGGTTGTTGAGCTAGTCGAAACATTGCCTCACTTCTCTACGAGAGGCTGCACTTCTCTACGAGACGCTGCGCGAACGGCTACGCTCAGTGACCACGCCAACGACTACGCTCAGTGACCACCTGCCTCCTTTTTTCCAATGCCCAATTCCCAATTAAAAATGACAGTTAACATTTGGTCGTCTAGAAGCTATTGTGGTATCGAAGATTTGAAAAGCACGTTCAGGTTGAAACTTGCAATATGAGGCTATGCCGTTCCTCAATTCTGATATTTACCTGTTTTTCTTTCGTGGGTTTGTACCCACATCGCTCAAGTGCAGCCACACCTAACCTAGCACCTGAAATTTTAGAACTTGCACAAGCTAGTTCGACAGTTACTGCTAGTCCGGCTGTTTTGAGATATGGTAGTCGAAAATCAGATGTGCAGAGACTACAAACCCAATTAAAGCAGTTGGGATACTACAGAGGCGTAGTAGATGGACAGTATAACGCCAGTACGGAAATCGCTGTAGCTAAATTCCAGAAAATAAAGGGTTTAAAATTAGATGGGATTGCTGGACCGGCGACTCAGGAGAAGCTGCAAGTAGCAATGGAGGCTAAAAAGCAGTTTGTCACCTCTCCAATAATTACTTCTCCAAAAGTTACCTCCCCAATAGTTACCTCTGTTGCTCCGACTTCTGCAAATCCCCAAGCATCCGAGAGAGGTTTTGTCTGGTGGTTACTATTTACTATTGGAGTTCTTGGATGTACTGGCGCACTTTTTTATCTGCTGAGGTCGTTTCAGAAGGTAAAGCAAGTCCAAAACTCCGAAATATCAGAGCCTAAAAGATTGAGTGAAACTAACAAAGAATCGATTACACCACCTTTGCTAGAGACTGTCACTAGTCTACAAACACCTCAACCGCCATTTTCCACACAATTACTGCTACCAGAAAAAACTTCCCGTCTTGCTAAACTCAATATCGTTGAGGAATTAATTCAAGATTTACGCAGTTCTGACCCAACGAAGCGGCGCAAAGCTATTTGGGATTTGGGACAGCAGGGAGATTCGCGGGCAATTCAGCATCTGGTTGACCTGATAATTGATGCTGATTCTCAAGAAAGCAGCTTAATCTTGGCAGCTTTGTCAGAAATTGGCATCCGCACACTCAAACCAATGAACCGTGCTTTAGCAATTTCAATTCAAGATGAAAGTCCACAAGTGCGGCAAAATGCAATCCGTGACCTGACGCGCGTTTATGACATGATGGGTCAAATGAGTCAGATGTTGCACCATGCGCTAGAAGACCCAGATGCCGATGTGCAAGCAACAGCACGATATGCTTTAACTCAGATGAATCGAATGCGAATACGTGACTTGCCGGAGCAACAGAGTCTACAAGAAGATTTAGATAATGATTCACAACATTGACACTCCCCCGCTACACCGCTTGGCGGTTAGCGGGAGATTCTTGTTTCACGGAAACTGAATCTGCTGGCAGCTTAAAAATATTTCAACTGGATTTGGATATTGGTATCTGGCCCTGCTACTAAAAATACTGCTTCGCTAAATTTGGGCGCTCTTGCGCGAATTTCTGGGTTGCTGGAAAATCCAAAACCTTCGCTTGGTATACCAAAAAGATTGCTATTGAGAGTGCGGTCATTATTTTGATCGTGGAAGACAGCAACGGCGTAGCTACCTGCTTTCAAATTATTAAAGGTAATTGGTAAGGGATTTTCAGTAATCTTGGTACACTGCTTTTGTAAGCCGCGATCGCCATCACTAGGAAATCCTTTACTGTTAGCAAATATACTGGCACAGACTTGTCCTTCTTGATTCTTCAAGCCATCAATTTCCACGGTGACTTTGCCGTTAAAGTTTGCCTTGGCACTAAATGACCATGCCAAATTTCCCATAACTGCCAATAGCAGCATACTAACTCTTAAGCCTTTAAGCATAAAATTTTCACAAGGTAAAATGCGATCGCTAAATAAAGCACTAAATCAGGCAAAAAGTAGGAGGTTTTATACCCCCTACTTCTCTCTGCTTGGATAGAGAATTTTGCGGAATCAGTTCAATCTACTAATGGTGTATTGGTAGCTCATACTAAGAATATGCCAGAGGATGAACCAAAGAAATATTTTCCCTAAAGTCTGCCAATTGAGCCTTGTTCATTAGAAAATCCAGTTGCATCACCTTCTTTGAGAAATCCACTGTAGGCTTCCATACCGTGTTCGCCGATATCCAAACCTTCTAATTCCTCTTCTTTGGAGACTCTAATACCTAAAGTCGCTTTTAGTGCCAACCAAAAAATACTACTGAGTAAAACAGTGAAGCCAGCTACTGAGACAACGCCTAGCAACTGAACACCAAACTGTCCAAAGCCACCACCTGAAAATAAACCTTTTTCTGGACCAAGTGTATACCAGGTAAAAACACCAGGGCCAACAGACCATAGACCAACTGCTAGGGTTCCCCAGATACCACAAACTAAATGAACTGAGGTAGCTCCCACTGGATCATCAATGCCAAGTTTGTCAAAGAATGTTACAGAGAAAACTACCAGTACTCCAGCAATGAAGCCAATTACTAAAGAACTAGCGACACCTACGTAAGCACAAGATGCTGTAATCCCAACCAAGCCAGCCAAAATACCATTAATAATCATTGACAGGTCTGGTTTACCTAAGTACAACCAAGCTGTGATGGTGGCGGCAATTCCACCGGCAGCAGCAGCCATGTTAGTGGTTAGAGCAATATGACTGATTGCGCCAGGATCGGCAGCCATTACAGAACCTGGGTTGAAACCAAACCAGCCCAACCACAGAATCAAACAGCCCAACGTAGCAATACTCATGTTGTGACCGGGCATTGCTACAACTTGGTTGTCTTGATATTTACCAAGACGGGGACCAAGAAATGCTGCTCCCATCAAAGCTGCCCAGCCACCTACAGAGTGAACCACTGTACAACCAGCAAAATCCCAAAAGCCTCTGTCTGCTAGCCAACCACCACCCCAAATCCAATGTCCAGTAATGGGATAGGCAATGCCTACAAGTAAGAGGCTGAAAATTAGGAAGTCAACAAATTTAATCCGTTCGGCTACTGCACCAGAAACGATTGTTGCTGCTGTTCCAGCAAACACTAGCTGGAATAAAAACTTAGCTGCTAAAGGTACACCAGCCCAATTAAGAGCACTGAAGATACCTTTATAAGCGTCTGCTGTGGTGGGACTGTTATCTGCTCCTTTTAAGAAAAACCCATTCAATCCAATGAAGTTGTTGCCATCACCGAACATTAAGGCAAAACCGATGGACCAAAAAGCAATGGTAGACAGAGCAAATACAATCAAGTTTTTGGAAAGAACATTGACAGCGTTTTTTTGGCGACAGAAGCCAGTTTCTAACATACAAAAACCAGCGTTCATGAAGAACACTAAAAAAGCAGCGATCGCAACCCACAAGGTGTCAATAGCAATTTTGAGTTCTGCTGTCGTTGGTGCTGCGGCTGGAGTTTGGGCAACTGCGGCATAACCCCAACCCAACACAATCAGACAAGCGATAGGTAAACAAGCTTGCCAACTGGGAGAAAGTCGCTTAATCAGATTAAATAGCTTGACTTTAGAGTTAGATTGTGAATTGATAACGTAATTTTTTGCAGACGAATGCCTCTTTTTTGGTTTCGATTTTTGTTTGTACATTAATTTAAGCGTCATCCTTCCTCTAAACCATCCTTAAAAAAGGGAAAAAACACGTTAAACAGAAAAAACTACCGTTTGAAGTTAGATCCAGTGGTTTTTGATATTTTTCCTTTAGACCACTTGTTTAAAAACCAGAAACTCAAATAAGCGTAGTAGGAGTTTAAAAAACTATTGGCACATCTGTAAATATTTTTTATAGTTCTTCGTCAGAAATTTATGATGTATTTTCTGAAATAGTCAAGTCTCCTTCACTTAATCTTTAATCTTTGAAAAAAGTTGGCTGAGAAAGTGCCCAAAATTGTCTTGAATAATGTCAATAAAAAATCCGGTAGAAAGTAGCAAGGAATCTGTGGAATATACATCATAACTACCGTAAAATGCCTTTTTTCAGCTATAAATGCGATTTTTGGCTCTATTCACTATCGAGGGTACCGACTTCTGGAGTATTAGTCCGATTTTTGCCATCTTCTGTGATAAATTGCTCGATCGCATAAACATCAGGCCATACTGACGCACCATGTTCGTAGGCATCGATCCCAATGCAATCGGCTTCGGGATTGACGCGTAAGTGTCCCAGCGCTTTAAGACCACCAAACATCAAAAAGCTAAAGCCGACGGTGAAAACTGCGATCGCTACCACACCTAAAGTTTGTATACCTAACAAATCAAAGCCGCCACCCAAAAATAACCCTGCCTTTTTGTTGAGGGTCAGTTCTGCTTGACCTAAGAAGCCAACTGAGAGAGTACCCATCATGCCATTGATACCGTGTACGGCAAATGCCCCCACTGGGTCATCAATGTGGAGTGACTCAATTAAATCCACTCCCAAAGTAACCAAAATTCCACCCGTTAACCCAATCAAAACCGAAGCCCAAGGTGCAACGTAGGCACAAGGAGCTGTGATTGCCACTAATCCTGCGAGCGAACCATTGAGAGAATAAACTAAATCCCACTTACCTGTGCGGGTATATTGAAAAATTGTCGCTGATAATGCTGCGGCTCCTGCGGACAGTGTGGTGTTAACTGTTACTAAACCAATCAATCCCGTATTACCTGTGCTGAGGGTTGAACCAGGGTTAAATCCGTACCAGCCAAACCACAGAATCATCGTTCCCAAAGTTGCTAGCCCTAAATTGTGTGCTGGTGGTAGTGTTCCCCAAGCTGGACGGTCGGGACGCGGCCCAAGTAAATATGCGCCTACCAGCGCTGTCAAGCCCCCAACTGTGTGGACAACAGAACTACCGGCAAAGTCGTGATAACTCAATTTGGATAACCAGCCACCAGAGTTCCAAACCCAGTGAACAATGATCGGGTAAGCGATCGCCCCCATAATGGCGCTGTAAATTAAGTCACCAAAAAAGTCGGTTCTTCCAGCCATTGAACCAGTAGCGATCGTAGTAGCGGTAGCAGTAAAGGCAAACTGGAAAAAGAATAAAGTATAGGTATTGATGGCAGCTGTAGAACCTGGCGCACCCAATGTATAGCTACCATCAGTACCAGGTAGCTGGCTGAGGAAAAAGGTATCTATGCCAATTAACCCACCAGCACTTGTACCAAAGGCAATCCCAAAGCCGATTCCCCACCACACTAAGATGGTGACAGCGGCGTTAATAAAGTTTTCTAGTAAGGCGTTAACTACATCTCTTTGGCGGTTCAAACCTGCTTCTAACATAGCAAAGCCGGTTTGCATGAAGAATATTAAAAATCCGGTGATTAGTACCCAGATAGTATCAATGGAAATTTGCAGTTTGGTTGTAGTTTCAAATAAAGATTGAACAGTGGGAGGGTCTGCCGCATGTACAATTGTGGGGGCAAAAACTGCAAATATCATTGAAGCGATCGCTAGCGCCAGTAGGCGATGCCAGGGAGGAATACGTTTATTCATTGATTATTTTTTTTGCTGTCAAAGTAGTAATTGATGTTAGTAATAGACTTAGCAACATCAAATAATTGAATTAATTTAACCCAATTCAGCTTTGATTTAACACTTTTAAGAAATTATCATCTCATTCTCGGCATCAGTTATTTTTTTTTCTGTAAACACACTTTTTCTAATATTGAATACCTGACTCAATCAAAACATAAACATTCATTCACAGAAATTATGAGACTAGTTCCTAATTTCACTTTGGTAAATTTATGCCTAAACGGATAAATTTGACTGATTTTCTATTTACTCAAACAAAAAAACTGTATCATAAAACACATTTTTTCGGTTTTTGTGATGAAACATAACTCATGATGCAACAAAAAAGCAATTATATCTTTTATAGCTGCGTATTTTCCGATATGATAAGTTGGATAATTCTGGATATTGTTAACTTTTTATACAGATAGTTTATTCTTTCTGACTTTAGAAGGTATATCATTTCATAAATACAATCAAAATTTTGTATTAAAAGCAACGCAGATTTCCCACACTTATGCTGAGATAGCAGCTTGGTCGAGCTATTTATCCAAGATACAGCGTTTTGCAACTACACGACTCACATAGAATTGTTACAACAAGGCTAACAAACCTAATTTCCTTATCCTTAAAGAAACCGAGTTTAGAGTACCTGTAATATGGGAGACTTGGCAATATTCCCTATCAATCAGATTTAAGATGAGTAAGACAATTTTGGATATTGCAGTCAAGACCATCAACGGTGAAGATAAGCAATTAAACGACTACACAGGGAAGGTACTCTTAATTGTAAATTTGGCTTCCTTCTGTGGTTATACTTCTCAATATGAGGGGTTAGAAAAGTTGAACCAAAAGTATAGAGAAGCAGGTTTACGTATTTTAGGATTCCCTTGTAACGATTTTGGAGCGCAGGAACCAGGAAGCAATGAAGAAATCGTACAATTCTGCACTAGTAAATATGGTGTTACCTTTGAACTATTCGATAAAGTTCATGCCAAAGGCTCACAGCAGCATCCACTTTATGAGCGACTTACTAAAGCCGTTGAGCCAACAGGAACTGTTGCTTGGAACTTTGAAAAATTTTTAGTTAATAAGCAAGGTGAAGTAGTAGCTCGATTTAATAGTAGTGTCCAGCCAAATTCACCAGAGCTAATTGCCACAATTGAGAAGGAATTAGCAAACTAGTCATTAGTCATTAGGTAAAATTTTCTGTACTATTAACTATTGACTGTTAGTTCTGGACTGTTAAATTTATTTAAGTCCAGCCCCTTAATTGAGAAAATCGTCTCAATGAGTAGTTTAATTTATTTGTGTCTAATTTGTCATGAACGTTGCAATCATTGGTTGTGGTTATGTTGGTTATAAAGTTGCTCAATATTGGCAACAAAATATGAATTTTGTCGTCAGTGTAACCACAACTTCATCTGAGCGTGTCCCTGCCCTACAATCAGTATCTCAAAGAGTTGTAGTTACCTGTGGTAATGACATAGATGGTCTAAAATCAGTTTTGCATAATCAAGATGTTGTACTTTTGAGTGTTGGGGCAAAAAATAGTGAAGTTTATGAAGAAGCTTATCTACAAACTGCCCAAACTTTAGTTTCGTGCTTACAGCAGATTAAGAGTGTAAAACAATTAATATACACAGGTAGCTATGCCGTATATGGTGACAGAAATGGCGTATGGGTAGATGAAGAAACACCGCTTGCGCCTCCTAATTTAAATGCCCAAATTCTCCGAAAAACAGAAGAGGTGTTACTATCAGCATCTAGCGAAAATCTCCGTGTTTGTATCTTCCGCTTAGGAGGGATTTATGGAACTGGTAGAGAACTGTTGAAAATATTTGGTAGATATTCTGGTACAACCCGTCCAGGCAATGGTGAAGATACCACAAATTGGGTTCATCTAGATGATATTGTTGGTGCAATAGAATTTGCCCGTCACCGTCGTTTGCAAGGAATTTACAATCTGGTAGATGATGCACATCTCACCAGCCGAGAATTACTAGATAGCTTATTTGAAAAACATAATTTACCCAAAGTAGAATGGGATACATCTATCAAAAATACTCGCCCATATAATGCTTGGGTATCGAATGAAAAGCTCAAAGAAGCTGGATACGAGTTGATTCATCCACAGATAATTTTTTAGCAAGTATTAAAAACTAGGAATTATGCAACCATCTGCTGTAGCGAACACAAACAATTTGACAGCATCTCCTAGCCAGTTTTACAGTTGGCAGAATTATCGTTGTGCCTACGAAGTTCATCAACCAATTAATACAACATCTGAAGGCGTTCCCTTATTGTTAATTCATCCGATTGGCGTGGGATTGTCGCGGCGATTTTGGCAGCGATTTTGCCGCGAGTGGTATAATTCAGGTCAGCGTAATTCAATTTACAACCCTGATTTACTAGGATGTGGTGAAAGTGATATGCCCTATGTAGCTTATACTCCTAGCGATTGGGCAGAACAGTTGCAGTCCTTTTTACAAACAGTAGTTCAAAAACCTGTTATTTTAGTAGTACAAGGCGCTTTATTGCCAGTTGCCATCCAATTAGTTCAAAAGGAACCAAATTTAATTGCCGGACTGGTACTTTCTGGGCCGCCAACGTGGGCTTTGATGACAAATAAACCACCAAAATGGCAGGAAAAATTCCTTTGGAATGTGTTAGATTCGCCTTTTGGCAGTGCTTTTTATCGTTATGCACGCACCCCAAAATTTTTACGTTCTTTTTCGATTCGCCAACTCTTTGCTTCTGAAAATGCTGTGGATGCAGAGTGGTTAAATACATTGGTTGCAGGTGCAGAAAATACTGCTAGTCGCCATGCAGTATTTTCTTTTTTAGCAGGGTTTTGGCGAGATGATTATACTAGTTTTATTGCCTCGATTCAGCAACCAACATTAGCAGTTATGGGGGAAATTGCATCGAGTATTAGCCAAGATAATAAAAAAGAAACGCCAGATGAACGCTTGGCTCAGTATCTTGCTTGTTTCCCTAAAAGTCAAGGTATAAAAATAAATGGGCGTAATGTTTTACCCTATGAATCAACCACTGAGTTTGTAGCAGCGATCGCTCCATTCATTAATAAAGTCTTTTAGCTGATTGATAGTTACATTGTACCAGTTCTCCCATGATAGGTTATGACTGGAATTGATTACTAAAGGCAAGCAAAATTATGTTACCTAATCGCCGAGGACAAAGAGTACCAAATGTCACTTTTCATACTCGCTTGAACAACGAGTGGGTGGATGTGACAACGGATGAGCTATTTGCTGGTAAGACAGTGGTTGTCTTCTCTTTACCAGGTGCTTATACTCCGACTTGTTCATCAACTCATCTTCCTGGTTATAACGAGTTAGCTGGGGTTTTCAAACAAAATGGAGTCGATGACATTATCTGTATTTCTGTCAATGATCCCTTTGTGATGAACGAATGGGCAAAAGTTCAAGAGGCAGAAAATATCACACTCATTCCCGATGGTAATGGTGAATTTACTGAAGGTATGGGTATGCTGGTAGACAAATCAGACTTGGGATTTGGGAAGCGATCGTGGCGGTATTCTATGCTGGTTAGAGATGGTGTAATTAACCAGATGTTTATTGAGCCAGATGAGCCAGGAGATCCCTTTAAAGTATCTGATGCTGAGACAATGCTTAGATATATCAACCCCCAAGCAGTCAAGCCCGAAGTAGTTTCTCTGTTTGCGAAAGTGGGTTGTCCCTTCTGTGCCCGTGCTAAGGCAATGCTCAAGGAACATGGCATCAACTACGAAGAAATTACCTTGGGTAAGGATATCACCACACGGTCATTAAAAGCAGTTGCGGGTGCGACAACAGTTCCCCAAGTATTTATCGATGGTAAATTAATTGGTGGTTCTGAGGCATTAGAAGCCTACTTCGCTGCTAAATAGGGTTGAGTAGAGTTGCAATACTGCATAGGTTTTGCCTAAAAAATAGAAATGTGTAGGTTGGGTTGAGGAACGAAACCCAATATTTGGTGTGGTTTGTTGGGTTTCGCTATTGCTCAACCCAACCTACGAATATTCTTAAACCGAGCGGTATTAAGGCAATTTCCGTTAATAAATCTACCGTCGCCGTTGGTTTCGACTTCGCTCAACCAACTAAGGGATTGAGAGTTGAGTGAAGTCGAAACTCGTCAACCTGGGTATATTCTTTGTGAGAAATCACCTAAGTAGAGTTGCACAGCCATCAACTGTGTCAGTTTCAGGTAAAAGTCATGATATTTTTGACCGTAGCCTGATTTGTGAAAATTGAAAACCACAGGTTCCCGACTTCGTAAAAGTTGTCGGGGATTTTGTTTTTCGTCAGCAGTTAACAAATCTTCAGATGGGTAGATGTATTTTTGTCCAGCTATTCACTACCGATCGCATAAAATTGATTCGGATTAAATTTACATTTCTTTAAAAGACAATATGTTTGCCAGAATTCGCCGAATTTGGAGTCAATTTTTTAGTAATTCCAGAACAATCAACAACGAACCACTGAATAAAGTCAGTTTGATTGTGATTATTATAGTTGATATCTTTATCTTAATTAATGTTTTTACCGGACTCGATGATATTAGCAGATGGCATATCAGTCCAACTGAAACTTATCCATGTTATTCAGAGTGGCAAAATTATCGAGTAAAAACTACTAAAGATAAAGACTATGAAATTATTAGACTTTCATTGTCATCTTACACAAACAGTCAATTTAGTTTTCGGGGAAACTATCAACAAGCCGAAGTAGGACATCTAGGTAAGGTTTCTCAAACGTGTTTGCAATATGCCGATTACAAAGATAAGATTAAGATTTCTGAAAAGCAGAAAATTATCCAAACTATCGATCAAAAACAAGCAAAAATTAGTAGACTCGAACAAGCAAATAGCACGATTAAATCTCAGTATGACTCAACGCTCTTAGAAAAAATTGCCGGACAGAATCGCGAACAATCAATTAATCAAGTCAGTGCTGAAAAAGCTAAACAGACATTAGAAGCAAATAATCGCCAAATTTCTACTCTTCAGCAAGAAAATTTTACTCTTAAAAATGAACTGCTTGCTAAACCGGAAAGTCTTAGTTTTATAGCGTTTCTGAAAGATGACAGTCGATTCCAACAAGTTGACAAAGGCTATCAGCAGGCATCATTTTGGTATCCAAGTATCCAACTTAGTTTTCAGTCTCTCTTTCTTTTACCACTGATTCTCATTGCTTTATTAATTCATAAATTTTCCCAAAGAAGAGGATATGGACTCGTCTCGCTAATTAGCTGGCATTTGCTAGTTATCTTTTTTATCCCATTAATAGTCAAAATATTTGAATTTCTGCAAATAGGTGCAATATTTAAATTTTTATTTGATATAATAAGTGCCATTTTTGGCGGTTTACTTTTCCTGATAAATTATGTTTATATCTTGCTAATTCCAGTTATTGGTTTTGGAATCATCCAGTTTTTTCAAAAATTTGTCTTTAACACTAAAGTCCAAGCAGCTAGCAGAGTTCAAAAATCACGATGTGTCAATTGTGCCAAGAAAATTCGACATCTTGATACTTACTGTCCACACTGCGGTTATTATCAGTACATTGAATGCCATAATTGTCATAATCTTACTTATAAGCATTTGTCGTACTGTAAACATTGTGGAACTTCTCAAGTTTCCAGTAATTTGTAATCAGTGAAATCGTCGATCGACCCTTTTAACTTAGATATGGAAAAAGAGAAACAAATCAATAAAGAGAGTAAATCGCCACTTGATTTTCTGAAAAACCTGTTGATTGCTCGTTGGCGATCGCTCTTACTCCTTTTGATCGGAGTCTATTTACCTTTGCAGATATTTGAAATCCTGACAGTGAGGATATGGGAGAATCAAGCGGGATTTCCGTGGGATGTGCCGATTCTGTTAGCAGTTCATTCTACCACAAACCCACAGTTAGATGTTTTAGCTGTCACCCTAGCTACAATTGGGTTGCCTTGGACGGCGATGGTGATTTTGGGGGCGATCGCACTGATGCTACTACTTCAAAAACGCTGGCGATCGCTAGCTTATTTACTCACCGCCTCAGCAGGAAGCGTCATCATCAACCGTACAGCAAAACAATTAATGCATCGAGTGCGTCCACAATTGTGGCAGTCCATTGCACCTGAGTCTACTTTTGCATTTCCCAGCGCTCATGCGATGACGAGTGTAACATTGGTAGCAATTTTGTTATTTTTAACTTGGGCTACCTCTTGGCGCTGGTTGATTCTCATATTTGGCAGCTTATACATCATCGCGATTGCGTGGTGTCGCCTCTATCTGGGGGTTCATTTTCCTAGCGACATTCTCGCAGGTTGGATGGTTGCATTAGGTTGGACAATTGGTGTCAGTCTAATTATCAAACCGTATAGAACTATAGCCAAATCCGTAGATGGCGAACGTCCTAAAGATGAAACTACTTTACTCCCAGAAGAAATAAAGTCGATAAATGAGGAGTAATTTTAGCCCTCACCCTAAATCCCTCTCCCAAAGGAGAGGGACTTTGTAATTGGCTCCCTTTCTCCCAATTTTGGGAGAAGGTATCGCTCTGGATTATCGGCTTCAGTAAGATTATTTTGAATTCAAAAATTGTATCTCAAAATATGGTTTTTTATTTTTTTGTCAGAAACTCGTTTCGTAAGTAAAGCTAATAACTTATTATCCAAAAACGGTATTATAGGCTATTATTTTTGGCGTTGGCAAAACTTTTCGATCTACTGACTTTACCATTCAACCTCTTGGTGATAGAGTTATCCAATAATTCATATCTATTTAAAACAACAATCAACATAACAATGAAAACTTTGCGGGCTTTAACGCCGATCGCACTGGGTTTACTTACGCTTACAGTCGCAAGTTCTGTGAATGCTCAAGCGATAATCGATACTATAGACAATGGTAATTTAAGTGTGACGGGGATGACACGAGGAAGCGGTTGCACTGTCCTTTTTAGCCCTCAAGGAGAGCTACTTCAAAATGGTCGTTCCTGTAGTTCAAGAGAAATTGGTAAAGCTCAAACTGCGATCGATACCTATCTCCGGGAGCAAGGCGCATCTGAGCGCAACAGTGAAGACTCAATACGCCAAAGACTGACCTTAATCTGCTATGGTGAAGGTCGCAAACCAAGTCTTGAAAGCCGCAACAGCTATGGATGGAACTCACGTCGTCATCGCTATGAACTGCAAAATCGTATAGAGTCTTCGACAAAGGAATTCGATTCCGAGGTTCAAGTCGAGATTCGTAATATGCAGGGAAAAATTCATCTGGGCGGAAGGCTCATTCCGCCAATTAATTCAGGCGGTACTGATGGATGGTGGAACCTCAAGGATCTCCGTGTCACACCTGAGCAAATCACGGGAAAATACCAAGTAAATGGGCTAAATCATCCGCGTGTTGAGATCGATCGACGCAGTGGACGGATTGCCATTAATGGGATTGAGCATTTCCGTGGTAATTGCGATTCCGGCGATTGGAGCAATAGCAGAACTCGTTTTTAGTCTGTTGTATTGTTGGGTTTTATAGCTGGGGACTGGGGACTGGGGAAGGTGGGGCCCCCTCTGGGGATAAGGGGTAATGGGGACTGGGTGAAAAGTCTTTTTGTGTCTAGGTTCGATCGTCTGTTGATGTCCTAACACTACTGGCGACGGCTATATAAAGACAAAGACGAAACCCATGTCTTTGCAGTTTTTATCTCACATTCGGCACTTTCAACTGTTATATAGGAATCATATTTGATTTTTGAACAGAATTAGGTATTGTAGGGTGTGTTAGAACGCAGTTCGTAACGCACCAAACCCTTGATGATAGTGCCATACTCTCGTAGCTACACACCCTACGTATCTTTTCAAAAATCAAATACTAGTCCTATATAAAAATACACTTCTAAATTGGATTGTTTGTCCAGATAGCAACTAATTCTTACAATCCTCTGAATTCCCCGTGTAAACGATCGATTGATAGCGTCCTTGATCTGTTTGAATTGTTACACAGTAGTTGGTTTTGCCTTCTAGCCAGTAGCTGTAGCCCGAATCATCACTCTTGACCCATCGATAGCCCCGTTTTTTCACTGTGTTTTCTGCCTGTCCTGCCCTTGCTCCCACTAAATCGCTCAACCGAGAGACGGTAGTACCCGCTTCCGGCTGACGCCTAGCAGCAGCTCTCCGATTTCTGTTACCTGAGTTTTGTTGATTGGCAGATGTATCCCAATAGACAAAAATCGACTCATTGGCGAGACGATAAATCTGTCCTCGATCGCCAAGTCCAGATTGTCGATAGGCAGCATCACCATTTCGATCGCGATAATTGCCGGGTCGATTACCCGAAGGGAGCAAGTCATAGCTATTACCATTTTCTAGTTGAATGCTAACCGCACCCTGACGTTGGGAAAAGGTACAAGGGCCAGAGGATGTGGCGCGGTCTTCTCCTTTGGGGAATACATCGCAACGGGCATTTACGGTATCGGCTTTGACGGATACGGGAAAACTCAAAGAAGCGATCGCCAGTGCTACCGCTAAAAACGAATTTGAAGATTTGATCGCCATAAAACTCCTCAGTTATGACAACGAAGATCGCATTTTATATCATCCCCCTAAATATGTATTTGCTAGTTAACACTTGCAAACTTTCTTAACCTTGTTTTGTCATCCAAGAACTTTTGCCATTTTTGAATTCTAGAGCTTTTGTATAGGAAGCGTAGGCTAGCAAAAACCGCAGGCATCGCCAGATTTTTCTATTGAAGAATAATTTAGAAAAAGCAAGTCAGAATTAAAAGTGTGAGAGATTTAGACCTGCTACTAATTGAAGACCATATGGAGATAAAATTGCCATTTTACTTGTCCTAAAATCTCTCAAATTAATTAATGATAAAAAATTAAAGTCGGACGATGACCGACACTAATATCAGTTACTCAATCACTTGACCATAGATATGTTCCTGTTTAATCGCTTCCTCCATTCAATAATTCGGTTTGTGCTAGTCAGTGTGATGACGATCGCAATAGTACTTGGTTGGAGTGCGATCGCTCACAGTCAACTGCCTTCCTTACCTACCGCAGCCTCCAACGACCCGCACCAGCCACCTAAGGGTGTTACCCGCCTTGGAATGTATGAAATTGCCTCTGTGTATTCCCCCTTAGACAGAGACTCCTTGTTTGAGATTGTCTCTCCCACTGTTTTTAATCGTAGCCAACCGCCAGACGGATCTCTTCCAGTAGAGGTACGTGCCGAAGAAATTACGCAACGGCTGATGCGAGCGCTCGACCGAACTAATAAAGCTAAACAAACTCCTGTGGTTTCTATTGCCATTCTGAATCAGGATTCAATCCTCCAACTCAGTGACGATCAAACGACCCGTCCTTTGAGGCTGGTGACAGTAACAGAGCCAGATGCTGACTACCACGGGAAAACTCTGGAAGAATTGGCGCAGGAGTGGCAAAAAATATTACAAGCAGAAGTGGAACGCATTAATAGACTCTTCTCGCATGAGATATTGTGGCAACGAATTGGGCAGGCACTACAAATCAGCGTCGGCTTAGTGTTGGGGAGTGTTGTGTTGTGGTTACTGCGCCGAACTCTAATTCGCAAACAGACGGCATTGGAAGTTCGCCATCAAGAGCAGATAGTTGCGGTAAAACAGGGTGTGGTCAAGCAATCTGAGGCAGAAACATCCACAACTATTGACACAATAGAAACCAGCGACAGTCAAATAAAGACAGACACGATCGCCCATCAGCGATCGCAGTTTCTAGAAATGATCCAGCGACAGTTCAGCCTCAAGCGCCAACTGGGGATCTATTCTCTGCTCACATGGCTACTGTTTTGGGCATTTATTCTGATGTGGTACATCGGGATTGTGGTCATCATGTATAGCGTCCCCTACCTCATGAGATGGTCGAAGGACGCTTTAGCTAGGCCCCTGGCGCTATTGATTATTTGGTTTTTCATCAGTCTTGTTATTCGGATCGGCAAAACCTTAATTGACCGCCTCACTGATGTCTGGACAACCCATTCCTCTCTCCCTTTGAGTGAAACTCAACGGATTGCGCTACGAGCTGCAACAGTTTCCGGGGCACTCAAAGGATTAATCACCTTTATTTTCATTACCTTGGGTATCTTGCATTCTCTAAACGCATTTAATATGCCCACCAGTTCAATTTTGGCAGGGGGCGCTGTGATCGGTATCGCCATTTCTCTTGGTTCCCAAAGTCTGATTAAAGATTTGGTCAATGGCTGCTTGATTTTGATGGAGGATCAATTTGCTGTGGGAGATGTAATTGAGATTGGGGATAAAAGCGGACTAGTGGAAAATCTCAACCTGCGGGTGACTCAACTACGTAATAACGAAGGTAAACTAATTACCATTCCCAATAGCAATATTATGAATGTCAGCAATCTCACCCGTCTCTGGTCGCGGGTAGACTTTTCTATTGTAGTGGCGTATGAAAACGACCCTAAGCAGGTTTTAGAGATTCTCAAGCAAGTATGCAAACAATTGTATAGCGAGGTAGAATGGCGCGATCGCCTGCTAGAATCGCCTCAAGTGTTGGGGATTGATGACGTATCCCACATGGGTATGTTAGTGCGCGTCTGGATTAAAACCGCACCTATGGAACAATGGAACGTTGGGCGAGAGTTCCGTCTACGGGTGCGGCAAGCCTTTGAAGCAAACAAGATTCAGATTGATGCAAATTGAGGATAGTTAAATTTTTGACAATTTTAACCCTTCATATCATGTCCGGTTAAAGACTTATCATTAAGACCGCAGAGGAGCGGAGGGGCAGAGGGGCAGAGGGGATGGGTTTTTGGGCTTTCTGCATAGAGAAAGAGAAAGGGAATTATAACTAATTAGCCGGACATGATATCAATACACTACAAAACTTTTTTGCAAGATGATTAGATTAAGAACAGCCCTCAACATATTCAACTTCTGGCAATTTACCCGCTCTAAATTCAGTGACAAGCTTACCATCAGTCTCGAAAACTACACGGTAGTTGCGATCGCTACGGTCTTTCGGGATGAAAGTTAGGTAATGTCCGTTTTGGAGATATTTATGAGGTGTGACTTGAATTTGTCCTGGGTAAAGAGACTTGATTTGCGCTTCGGTGTCGCCAATTTTTGCACCTTTGAGGGTAGCAATCTGTGTATTTTCCCGCACATCTACTCTAGAAATCCGACCTTTTGTCACCATGAACGAAAGATTTTTGGGTTCGTTTTCTGGCTTAACATAATAGCAATTGTTATTTGGTGAATCGCCCACTAGCTTAGTACCAGCAGCCTTTGCCGCTTGAGGAACAGTCATGCCAACTTGTACTGTGCCAATACCGTTAATAAACAGTTTTGACTGATTGGTTAGTTTCGCCTTGGCGACAACTGTGCTAATAGTCAAAGAAGAAACTGTTAGCATTACGGTGACAAAAGTCAAGAATTTAGTTTTGCTATTCATAATTAGATATTTTCCTCAGTTAAGTCGATAATTTCATCGAAGCAAAAGTTGCGGACTAAATTTGCCAATTTTTCTGCCAAAGCAGAATGAGTTTGGGGAATTTGCTCAATTAGTTGCAAAATCCTTTCCGCATCGACTTCAACGGCTGCCTGATTCAGTTCTATTAGCCATTGGGCAGGCATAATGGTAATTGCAGAGCGAAGATCCAAGATAGTAGATTGAGTATTCTCTTGATTGTTGTCTGTTGCATCTTCATTGCTTTCTTCTGCACAGATATAACGCACTTGCAAATATTCAGCGATTTTTTCAAAAATCACTTGCTCTCGGAATGGCTTACGAACCAAATCATCGCAACCTGCGGCTAAGATACTTGCCTGTTGCTCTTCAAAAGCACTGGCAGTTAGGGCAATAATTACGGTGTGGAAATTTGTAGTTGTATTTTTTTCCCTGGCTCTAATTTCTTTAGTTGCATCGTAGCCGTTTATGACAGGCATCCGCATATCCATCCAAATTAGGTGAGGTTGCCAGGTTTGCCAAATAGCGATCGCTTCTTGCCCATTAGTTGCAGCCTGAATTTCAAAACCAATGCTACCAAGAAGTTGCACAATTAAATCGCGATTTTCTTTGCGGTCATCTACTATCAGAATACGGTAAGCAGCTTGGTCTTCTGCCAGCTTGAGTACGCGTCCCTTATTTAATTTTGGTGCAGCTTTTAAAGCTGCGGCTAAATTCACTTGGATGTCAAAGCTAAAAGTAGACCCTTGTCCAACGCTACTCGTCAAGTGAATATCGCCTCCCAGCAACCGCACAAATTGACGGCTGATAGTCAGCCCGAGTCCGGTTCCCTCCTTAGTTTGGATACCACTTGTTGTCTGGACAAAAGGCTGAAACAGGTTATTCATTTCTTCTGGTGCTATTCCCCGTCCAGTGTCTTGGACTTCAAAGTGTAGGGAGTGGGAAGAGGCAGAGGGGCAGAGAGGCAGAGGGGCAGCACTTCGGCTACGCTCAGTAACCGAAGGGCAGAGGGGTAGAGGGGAAAGACTTACTGCAACTTCTCCCCTGCTCCCCTGCTCCCCTGCTCCCCTGCTCCCCTGCTCCTCACTCCCCATTCTTACCCGCAACGTTACTCCCCCATTCTGAGTAAACTTGACGGCGTTACCCAAAAGGTTTATGAGAACTTGGCGGAGTTTACCTTCATCTGTTTGGATGTAACGGGGGAGATTGGGAGCCATTTCAAATTTGAGAAACAATTGCTTTGCCTGTGTCCGCACTTTGAACATCTCTTGTAGTGTTTGCAACAACAGATAAAGGTCGAAATCTTCTGGATTGAAAATAATTTGTCCAGCTTCAATTTTGGACATTTCCAAAACATCGTTAATCAGGTTAAGCAAGTGTTCTCCACTGCGGTTAATGGTAGCTAATGATTCACGCTGGTTTGAGTTGAGGCTAGTGTCTCGCTCCATTAATTGAGAAAAACCCAGAATCGCATTTAGAGGGGTACGGAGTTCGTGACTCATGTTAGCCAAAAAAGCACTTTTGGCTCGGTTGGCAGTTTCAGCGGCTTCTTTGGCAATTCTCAGCGCTTCTTCCGCCTGGTGTCTAGCTCGACCGATCGCAATTATTTCACCTGCCAGTTTTAATAGATTAATATCTTCTTGGTTCCAGGTTTTTGAGTAGTAAATCATCGCTGCACCAACAAACCCAACTACTTTGCCAGCATGAACCATTGGCACAGCAAGTATAGATTGAAACGACATACTTTCAAAAAGTTTTCGCTCAGGTAGATGCGGCGGTAAATCTTCCACACAAGAGATTTGTCTATGCCTACCGCGGAGAATCGGCTCGTAGAAATAGGGGAAAACTTCCACAGGCGAACCTCTGGCAATATCAATTAATGGCGAAACATCTTCACCACACCATTCGTGGATGAGGTTGAATTCACGTTTATCCTGGGAGTATTCAAAGATGCAACTGTGTTCAGCATCAATAAATTGAGCGATCGCTCGAAGTGTAAAATTAATTGCTGTTGCTAAATCTTGGTCAATAAATTGCCGAGAAATGCTGCTGATTAAACTTTCGGCTTGAGTACGACGTTGCAAGGCTGCTTCTGCTTGTTTGCGATCGCTAATATCACGAGCTACACCTACAATCTGAAAATTACCTTGGGCATCTTGTGTGCGGACTGCATTAGCAGTTAGCCAAACCCAGCCTTTAGTTCGATGTTTGGCGCGGTACTCAGTTCCCGAAATTCCCTCACCTGTTGCCAAGATAGTTTGGGCGGCTTCAAAACAGATTGGCACATCATCGGGATGAGTAAAGGATGCCAAGGAATTACCTTCCATTTCGCTGGGGGCAAATCCGGTAGTGTTCAATATATTAGGAGAAATATAGTTGAATACCCCATCAGGATTGATGACAAACAGCATATCGTTGACCTTTTCAACGATAGTGCGAAACTTTAACTCACTTTGTTGTAAGGCTGCTTCTGCAAGTTTGCGTTCTAATTCGGCACCGGCACGGGCAGCAAAGATTTTCACAATCAGTTCCCGTCCCGGATCGGGCTTCATGGGTTTGACATCTATCACTGCTAGATGTCCGATGATTTCGCCGGATGAACTGGTGAGAGGAACGCCAAAAAAACTCTCGGCATTCATCCTCACTAAATCTGCATCTTCTGGGAAACTAGCTTGTACTGCTTGCGGGTAATGACAGAGGTCGCCTCGCAAGGTATGTTCACAAGGAGTACCGTGCAAATCATATTCCAAGTTCTTGTTAATAGCCCCGCAAGGCCAAAATGCCAAAGTGCGGACTCTCGTTTTTGGATCATCAAACTCAGTCACTAGGGCATATTGAACTTGCAATACTTCGGCAAGGTAACGAACGCAGGAATTGAAAAAATCATCACCTGTTTTAGCTGCGGTGCCCTCAACAATTAACCGTAAAGCTTGTTCTTGCTGTTTGCGTTCGCTAATATCTGTAAAAACAGAATCCAAACAGGATTCTTCGGCGTTGAGACGAAGTGACAACAGTACCCAAACAACAGATCCATCCAAGCGTCGCAGTGCTACTTCAAAATTGCAAACTTCACCGGACTCTTCTAACTCTGCTAAAAGTAGTGCGCGATCGTCTGGATTGATATATAAATCGGTTGTGAAATACTTGCCAATTAAGTCAGCAGCAGAGGTAAAACCTAATATCTCGGCACCACGTTGATTAGCATCGATTATCAATCCATCTTTTTGGCAGGTACGAAAAATCCCCACTTGGGAATTTTCAAAGATATTGCGGTATTTCATTTCACTACGACGCAAGGCTTCTTCTACTTGCTTGCGTTCTGTGATGTCGCGTCCCACACCAGCGATCGCAATTTCACCACTGGGAGTGTTAATTGTGGAAGTGTTAAAGTTGAACCATCGCCAGCTACCGTTTTTGTGTCGCAATCTTACTTCAATATCAGTCAGCTTTTCACCAGTTAAAGCCCTTTGTAAGGCAGTGGCGCTAATTGCTAAATCTTCCGGCTTGGTAAACTCCACTACAGAATGACCTTCAATTTCCTCTAGGCTATAGCCCATCAGCACAGTCACATTCGGCGAGTGATAAGTAAAAATTCCCTCTGCTGAGAGGACAAATATCAGATCGTTGGCATTTTCCACAATGCTACGGAATTTTAATTCACTTTCTTGGAGGGCCGCTTCGGCACGTTTGCGTTCTGTAGCATCTGTGCCGACTGAAAGAATTTCGATTAAGTTTCCTTGGGCATCTAAAATGGGTTTATTCGCCCAAACAATCCAGACGCGATCGCCATTTTTACATAAGTTCTCGTTTTCGTTAAATAGATAGTTTTCTGGATGCTCACAAATATCAACCATTAATGTCTGCAAATCGCGCCCAGAAGTTTCTGTTTCTGGAACAATTGTGCCGATAACATTGCTTCCTGTAATTTCATCTAAATCGAAACCAAAAAGCCTTTGACCGTAGTCATTTAAAAATATAATGTTACCATTGCCGTCCCAACGCAGAATGATGCAGTTGGCTATTTGCACCAAATCCCGGTACTGGACTTCGCTTTGACGTAAGGCTTCCTCAGTGCGTTTGCGAGCAGTGATGTCCCGGACTATTGCTAAAATGTGTCGCTTGCCATTGTAAATGCAAGTCGTTCCTTTGACTTCCACATCTATGAAAGTGCCATCCTTGCAGATATCAACTGCTTGTCCATAAAATTGCTCACCATATCGGGTTTTCTCGAAAAACTCTAGAAAAACAGAATGTGAGTCTGGGTGAATATAAGCAGATGGATGTAAAGTGAGAAATTCTTCATAAGAGTAACCATGCATCTGACAAGCCGCCGGATTAACTTCGGCGACTTTTTCAGTCTCTATGTCAGTAATAAATAGTCCATCATTGATTGCTTCAAAAATACTGCGGTATTGTAATTCACTTTGTCGCAGTGCTTCTTCTGCTCTTTGGCGTTGGGTGATGTCGCGGAAGCTCCACACTCTACCAATAATTTGTTCGCCGATGCGCTGAGGACAAGAGTAGCGCTCAAATACTCTGCCATCTTCCAGTTCTAGCCAGTCGTAACTAACTAATTCTGGCTGTGAATATAATTCTCGGACTCGTTGCAAAAATCCATCGGGATCTTTTAGTTGATTTGCCAGATACGCTAGTCGCTGAGGATGATCTGGTTCCGTCAAAAGTCCTGGTGGAATTGACCACATTTCTAAGAACTTTTGGTTATAACTAGTGATATTACTTGAGCTATCGACTACTAATATACCATCTTGAATCGATTCAAAGATAGCGCTTAACAAAGATAGAGAGTTTTCTAAAGCTACTTGGGTTTGTTTGCGTTCGCTCAAATCCCGCCCTAAAACGACCAGAGCTTTGCGTCTACCATCGTGGTGAAATAGGGGAGCTTTAATCATATCTAAACTGCTCACTGTCCCATCAGGGCGAGGAATAGCTTCTTCTACCCGATGCACACATCCCAATTGCCAAGCTCGCTCATCTGTTTGATCACAGTTGAGCAAAGCATCATGATAAAAATTGCTAAATTCTGCTAGTTCTGAATCTTTTTTGCCTAGATAATCAACGCCTTGTAGCTCTAAAAATTCTAGGTTAGCCTGGTTTGACAGCAGCCATTTTCCCTCGCCGTCTTTTAAACAGATAATATCGGGTGTAGCGTTAATTAATGTCTGCAAACGCTCCTCAATCTCTTGCAAGGATTCTTGGGTTCGTTGAGTCAGCGTGATATCCCGAATTACCAGTATTGCACAGCGATCGCTAGTCAATCCGGTACAGCTACCGGAAATTTGTAATGTTATTTGCTCATCTTGCTGCAACTGATAATTTGTTGTTTCATACTCCCCATTGAGTATCTGCACATCAGGATAGCAAGGCAAAGCAACTGGTTGTCCTAATTGTGTGAGGGGTAGCAAGTCAGTTAACTTCGCACCGCAGACAGTAGCGTGAGGTTGGTTTACCAAAGACTCAAAGCGAGAATTGCACCATTGAATGAGTCGGTCTTCTCCTACCCAGACTACAGCATCAGCGATCGCACCCAGTGTTACTTCCATCTTGTTCACAGTGGCTTGCAATTGCTTTACCTGCTTTAGCTGTTGTGTACTCATTAACGACTCCTGTTAAATATATTCCTAATGACGCTCCTGCGGACGCTCGAGTACTCGCTACCGCTTCGCTAACGCTAACGTAATTCGTAATTATTATGAATTAAGTACTGTACAAATTAATAATCATGTGCTAGAGATGATACTAATAAATCTGTATAGTGATTGTATCGTTAGTCCCTGACTGAAATATTCGACTACAGCAAAACTACATATTCTCTTCATTTTACAAAAATGCGAACGCCAAATTAACAAATGCGATCGCCGAAATAACAAATGCGATCGCCAAATTAACAAATGCGAACTCCAAATCAACAAATGCGATCGCCAAATTAACAATTGCGTACGCCAAATCAACAATTGCGATCGCCAAATCAACAATTGCGAACGCCAAATCAACAATTGCGAACGCCAAATCAGCAATTGCGAACACCAAATTAACAATTGCGTACGCCAAATCAGCAAATGCGTTCGCCAAATCAACAATTGCGTACGCCAAATCAGCAAATGTGTAGGCATCTCAAAATATAGCGGTTTTTTCCTCGTTTCCTCGTCCTCGTTCCCAGTCTCAGACTGGGAATGCATTCATTGAGTCTCTGACTCAATACCATACTGGAGGCAGAGCCTCAAGGAGGGGCATTCCCATGCTCTGCATGGGAACGAGATACCCCCTGCCCCCTGCTCCCTGCCCCCTGCCCCCTGCCGTCTTAATGATAAGTCTTTAACCCAACACGATATTACCCCCAGCAGCAGCTTGGTATAAAGATTGTATCGTTAGTCCATCATTGGGGTATTCGGCTACAGTGAAATTACATATTACCTGAAAGCGATCGCCATCGAAGGCTGTGAATATTTGCTGGCGGAGAGTAGTTAAAATCTCACTAAGGCGATGGTTTACTTCTGTTTTTGTTAACCCAGAAACTCCCACGACAAATTCACCATTACCCCAATAACCTACTACTTCACCACTGCAAAATGCCGATTGGAATAAACGACTCCATCTTTGCAATACCTGGTTTCCAACCTGATGACCATACTTAATATTAATTTGACGAAAATCAGTCACGCTTAAAATTATCAAGCAAACAGATTGCTGATTTTTCTCAGCTTGAGCAATTAGGTGTTGCAAATCGCGGTTAGACTGAAACTGATTTGCTAGTCCAGTTAAGGGATCTTTAGTAGAAAGCGACTGGAGTAAACGACTGCGTTCTAAGCGATGGGTAATGCGTGCCAATAGTTCTGCACCGACAACAGGTTTAATCACATAATCATCTGCCCCAACAGCAAACACTTGTTGCACAATTTCCATCTCTCGGTGAGCAGTCAGAAACACAATAGGTAATTCCTGCCATTGGGGATCGGTACGAACTGCTCGGCAAAGTTCTATACCATTTATATGAGGCATTTCCACATCCAAAATCAACAAATCCGGTTTAGTAGATTGCAATACTTCCCAGAAACGTAACGGATTTTCTAATCCTGTCATCCGCATACCCCACGGCTCTAACATTGGGCGCAGTGCTGCTAAAATCAGCGGGTCGTCATCTACTGCTAGTATATTTACTCGTAAAGAACGAGTCCGCTGTAATATTTGGGACGACACATCCCAAACTTGAGCAGCTGTCACAGGCTTGACCAAAAAACCCCGTGCCCCGTACTGAGCAAAAGTTACGCGTTCTACTAACTCATCAGTTGCAGCCAGCACCAGAACGGGTACGGGTGGAGTACGCGTTGCTAAGTCCGAAAGTAGTGCTAAACTTTCTTTACGCCAGCCGATATCATCTATATTTAGCACTACTAAATCTGGTGATGTGGTTTGGAGAAAGTTTTTTGCATCCTCTAAGTTGCTGATTTGCTGCCAGCATATTCCCATGCACTCAACCAGTTGTTGCAACTGAGAACCTAGTTGCAGATTGGGGTCAATTAAGACCAATCGGGTACTAATTTCAGGTGCGATCGCAGTGTTAGTTTGGTTATCTACCTTTTCCCCCATCAGGTTGATTAAATTACCCAAATCTTCAATCAGCGTCAATAATTGCCGTTTTTCACTTACTGACAAATCGCCATCTTTCCCTAAAATCTGTTCAATTTCCCGCGCTAGCAGAGTGCCATTGTCTTGCTCAAACATTCCCAAGACACCAGCTAGTTTGTGTGCCTCTCGTTCTGCCGATTGACGTAACTCCCTAGTCAGCGTTTTACCAGATAGTGCTGCCGCTAATTCTTGCAGCACCGTCAACCGCTGCACCATCAACCCCTGATATTGCTTCCACAAGCCACCCATCGCTTGCTGAAACTGCTGTTCAACATCACGGTTAGGAATTCGAGATTTTTCTTCCTCCCCCTGCTCCCCTGCCCCTCGTCGGTCACTGAGCGTAGTCGTTCGCGCAGCGTCTCGTAGAGAAGTGCTGCCCCTCTGCCCCTCTGCCCCTCGTCGGTCACTGAGCGTAGTCGAAGTGCTGCTCCCCTGCCCCTCTGCCACTCTTCCAGGATTCAGCCGATATCCCAAACCATAAACATTTTCAATCCAGTCTACTGCTCCGGCTGCTTTCAACTTTTGTCGTAAGTATTTGATGTGAGATTTTACAGTCTCCTCTTGGGGTGGATCGTCAAAAGTCCACAAATGCTCAATGATATCCCCCCGACTAAAAACACGCGATGGATTCCGTAAAAATAGCTCTAGCAGACTGTATTCTTTGGCTGTTAATTCCAGCAGTTTGTTGTTATATGTGACTTCGCAACTACTGGGATCTAGTCGTAGCGAGCCTACTTCCAGTATAGGAGTACAGGGGCGATCGCCTCGACGGATCAACGCCCGTATCCGTGCTTGCAGTTCTTCTAAATCTAAAGGTTTGATCAGATAATCGTCTGCACCTGCATCAAGTCCCTGAATCCGCTCTCTACTACCATCTTTCGCCGTCATCAGCAGAATCGGAGTGAAGCAACCATTAGAACGCAATCGTTGACACAATGTAATCCCGTCTAGTTTCGGTAATCCGACATCTATTAATAGCAAATCGTAGTTCGTACTTTGCGTGTATTCCCAACCCATTTGTCCGTCTTGTACGACATCAACAACATAGTGTTGCTTAATCAGAGACTTCAACAAGACACTTGCTAAAATTTCTTCATCTTCGATTAGCAAGATTCTCATACACTCGTCCAAAACATAATTTGCTACTACTTCACCCAAAAAAATAGTACATTAAGTAGCTATTTTTCTACAATAAAAAAATATAAGAATTTAGCAAGTCTTCTTATTTCGGTTACATTGAAATTTACCTTATACCTAGCTTTTAACTTCATCGCTCTAAAAAATGGTTCCTTCCAAACGAGTTTATTTATTATTGGTTTTGGGTATTGCGATCGCCCCGATCCTATCCTTATTTCTGATTGTTAAAGCAACCATCGCCATCACTGTGCTATTTGATGCCATCATTCTCGGACTGATGGTTGCAGATGGTTTGCGGATACGGCGTTCTCGTGTACAAATTACCCGCGAATTACCGTCACGATTATCTATTGGGCGAGATAATCCCGTAGTGTTAAAGGTGACATCTCCCAATACCGATGCCCAAATTGAAATCCGCGACTATTACCCAACAGGGTTCGGCGTGTCTGCACCTGCACTCAGCGCTATTATTCCCAGTAACAGTACTGAGGAATTAACGTATACTGTCCACCCGACACAGCGGGGAGAGTTTCCTTGGGGAAATATTCAAGTCCGACAGTTGGGGCTTTGGGGACTAGCTTGGGATGATTGGCAAATTCCCCAAAGTCTGCCAGTGAAAGTTTATCCTGATTTAGTGGGATTGCGATCGCTGACAATTCGTCTGACACTGCAATCATCGGGATCGATGCGCCAATCTCGCAAAACTGGTATTGGTACAGAGTTTGCCGAACTGCGGAACTATCGCACTGGTGACGATTTGCGGTTTATTGATTGGAAAGCTACCGCCCGTCGGGTTGGGGCTTATGGTAATGCCATGCCACTGGTGAGGGTTCTAGAACCAGAACAAGAACAAACGTTACTGATTTTACTCGATCGCGGACGGCTAATGACGGCAAAAGTGCAGAATTTGCAGCGATTTGACTGGGGATTGAATGCAACTTTATCCTTAGCCTTGGCAGGTTTACATCGAGGCGATCGCGTGGGTGTTGGTGTATTTGACCGCCAGATGCATACGTGGATTCCCCCAGAACGCGGTCAACATCATTTGAATCAGCTAATCGATTGCCTAACTCCAATTCAACCAGTGTTATTTGAATCTGATTATTTGGGGGCGGTGACAAATGTTGTGCAGCGACAAACTCGCAGGGCACTTGTAGTAGTGATTACTGACTTAGTTGATGTTACTGCCTCTACAGAACTTCTAGCCGCACTCTCCAAGTTAGCACCCCGCTACCTTCCATTTTGCGTAACTTTGCGAGATCCACAAATTGATCGTCTAGCACACACATTTACACATGATGTTGCAGGTGCTTATACCCGTGCAGTAGCACTAGATTTATTAATACAACGACAAGTAGCTTATGCCCAACTGAAACAAAAAGGTGTATTAGTTCTAGATGCACCAGCAAATCAAATTGCCGATCAGTTGGTTGAGCGATATCTGCAACTCAAAGCGCGAAATCAACTTTAGTAATTGTCACTTTAACGTGTGTATTTTTATTCAATTATTTAGCGGAGGTATAAACTTTGCTTAACATTATCCAGGTAGAGACTGATGAACATAACTCTCATATCCAGCAAGTGTTTTGGGAATATTTTAATGAGACTAAGCTGATATTTAGCAATAAATTTGGCATCAATTTAAATGCTAATACATTCTTTGAGGAATATATGACTCAACTCCACGAATTTCTACCACCTTCAGGGCGCTTGCTTTTGGGACAATATGAGCAAAAAATAGCTGGCTGCGCTTGCTTACGAAAGATTGGTGAAGATATTGGCGAAATTAAAAGAATGTATGTAAAACCAGAATTTCGTAGAAAAGGAATTGGTCGGTCTTTATTAGAAGGTATCATTAATGAAGCTGCCTACATTGGTTACTCAAAGATACGTTTAGACAGTGCCCCTTTTGCAAAAGAAGCACACGCACTTTATCGTGTATTTGGCTTTCAGAATATTGAGCCATATTTGGAAAAAACCGAGATTCCTCTCGAACATCGAGCAAACTGGATTTTTATGGAATTAGTTTTAAAATGATCGATATCCGTTCTGAAACTCTGTCAGACTACACAGCAATAGCTGAGGTGAATACATTAGCCTTTGGGCAGGAAAACGAGGCTAAACTTGTAGAGAAAATTCGCCATTCTGACCGCTATATTTCAGAACTTTCTCTAATTGCAGAGGTTGAAAATATTGTAGTCGGTCATATTTTATTCAGCTACATTGATCTAGTGGGTGAAGAAACACTCCAGGTTCTCGGTTTAGCGCCTTTGGCAGTTCATCCACAGTTTCAAAGACAAGGAATTGGCAGCGCACTAATAAAAGCAGGGTTAGAAATAGCAGAAGCAAAGAAAGAAGCCATAGTAATTGTACTAGGTCATCCCCACTTCTATGCTCGCTTTGGTTTTCAGCCTTCTGTTATTTATAATATCAAGTCTCCTTTTCCAGTACCAGAAGAATTTTTCATGGTGAAAGCACTACAAAACTATCAAAAGCAGTATCAAGGCAAGGTTGTTTATGCGGCTGCTTTTGATGAAGTATAATATTATTCTCACGTGAAGTTTGGTTAAAGCAAGAAACGCGATGAATCGCCGTCAAGACGAAAGACTATTGTAGAGACGGCGATTTCTCGCGTCTTTGTGTAATAAATTAAATTTTTCAAACACCCTCTGAGTTAAGAACGTTTAAAATTACTGGTGCTGAAACTACACCCTTTGCCTCTAACGCAGCCGCAACCCGTAAAATTAAGGCTTCATTATATGGTGCTGCAATCAATTGCACACCTAGAGGTAATGCATTTTGGCACTGAATTGGTACTGATAAAACGGGTAAACCAATAAAAGATAATGGTTGAGTAAATAGCCCTAAATGAGGACGGACAAGAATTTCTTCGCCATCTAAAATCATGGTTTGTTGACCAATTAATGGTGCAGAAATTGGTGTGGTTGGGGCAAGAATCACATCCACATTTTGAAAAACTTCCCGAAAGCGATCGCGATACCATCTTCTAAACCGTTGTGCTTGGAGATACCAGTTACTAGGAATTAACGCCCCAGCCAAAAAGCGATCGCGTGTAGCTGGATCAAAATCTTCAGGACACAATCGCAACTTATCCAAATGCAGATTTGCACCCTCGCTAGCTGTAATCACAAAGGCTGCTGCACGGGCGCGGTGAGCTTCTGGTATGATTACGTATTCAGTAACTTCTATTGCATCAGCTACTTTTTGCACTGCTGCTAAAGCTGCCGGTTCTGCACCTTTGGTAAAATAATCAGCTGCAATGGCAATTCTAATATCAGAAATATCTTGTTTGAGTTGTGGTAAACATAATTGAGGCGGACGCTTTGTACAAATGGGATCGCGATCGTCTTCTCCCTGAACCACATCAAACACCGTAGCGATATCCTGCACCGAACGCGCAAAAGGGCCAATGTGGTCAAAACTGCTAGAAAATAAAGCTACCCCAGCACGAGATAATCTTCCATAAGTTGGCTTGAAACCAAAAACGCCACACAACGCCGCCGGAACGCGAATTGAACCATTAGTATCAGAACCCAGCGTCAGCGGTACTAACCCAGCCGCAACCGCCGCCGCTGAACCACCCGATGAACCACCAGCAACTCGCTGTAAATCATGGGGGTTGTGAGTAGCACCGTAATGGGAGTTTTCTGTTACAAAACTATAAGCGTACTCATCCATATTCAAAGCACCAAGCAGAACAGCACCCGCTTGCTTCAACTTCGCTACTGCGGTTGCATCTTGAGTAGCTTCTGGGTTTACTGCATTGATTTTCGATCCCGCCAGAGTCGTAAAACCAGCGATATCGAAGAGATTTTTCACCGCAAAAGGCACACCAGCAAGCACTCCAGGATAATTACCTTGGGCAATCTCATTGTCAATCAGTGCTGCATCTGTTAAAGCTGTCTCAGCAGTTATAGTCGTAAAACAGTTGAATAAATGATTTCGCGTTGCTATTCGTGCTAACGCAGCTTTAGTAACTTCCACAGCGCTAGTTTTACCTTCGCGTACAGCAGTTGATATGGTTATGGCATCGGCTGAATCAAAATTCATGCTGAAATATTAAGAGATAGCGCGTTTAGCTTTTTTAGTAATAGCAGTCAGCAATAGTTTTTGCTTCACTAAAACATCAAGATAGCTATTCTTGAAGCAATTATGGTTCAAAAACTGGTGCAACTTCAATTTCCTTTGGTAAAGGGAAAGAATTTACCAGATTAGCGATCGCCCTAATTCTCTCAAAATTTGCCACCACACCATCACGATACTCATCTCCGATCTCTAAATCTAACAACAACCCCATCAGATCGACATACTCACCCACATCAAACTCTTCTCTTCTCATTTTTCTTCCTTTGCGGTAGCCTGCGGCAAGCCGAAGCTTCTACGTTATCTTAAACTTATAAGTTCGCGTAAAGGCACAAAAAAGACCCAAAAAGATCGCTCCTGCCTTAGCTATTCAGAATATTCAATATTCGTGCAAGAGGTGTATTGAATAGCCGTAAGTTACTGAATATGAAGAAGAAAATTTAATCTCTTGCTCTCAGATTTTGCGCGTTATCCTACGGAAACGCCTAACGGCAAACTGCATCTCTGCGTGAAAACAAAAATCATCTTACTACCAGGCAAAATTAACCACCCCTAGCAGTATTTTACAGCAGTTTTCATGTATTTGAAAGACACCTGTCGTAGGGGCGCAAGCCCTTGCGCCCCTGCCGCTATCGCCGGATTTAGGTGCGTTAGAAAATCTCACATTCCTCCAGCAATTTAATTAAGTATTTTTTGAAAGATGAAAAATCCCTCTAAAGTCAGAGATATATTCTGTGCTGTGGTAGAGGATTTTTTGATTCTACTTCAGTAGAATACCATATAAATAAACGAGACTTTCTTGTTATTTACTTCAACTTAGTCTCTTTAGCTCAAGAAATAAACAATTTTAAAAAATGATATCTACAGCAGATAAATAGTCTACAATAACAATAAAAAACATGGATAACAAAAACAAACTTAAGAGTAAGAAAAAAAACTTAAATAGGGATAGCAAAGAGCATGAAACTAATATAAATTCATTATCTAACGAACCCAAACAGTTAACTAAAACAATTAATATAGATGGTCAGCGTCCAGTTGATCCAAGTAACATTGAGATTAAGGAAACAATTGATATAGATGGTCAGCGCCCAATTGTAAAAGATAAAAATCATAGCGATCAAACAATTGATATAGATGGCCAACGCCCGCTCGCTAAAAGTAATTTTGAAGAACATGAGATGCTATCTGTAGACGGTAAGCGTCCAATTGACCCTAGTGATTTAGAGGTTGAGGAAATTCTTGACATAGATGGTCAACGTCCGATCGCCAAGAGTAACTTTCAAGTTCAGGATACCCTAGAGGTCGATGGTAGCCGCCCAATAGTTGCAAATAACACTGCTGATTCGGAAATACCAACAGATTATGTAGACTAAAATCACAACCTTTCTTGACACTGTAAAGTGGTGAAGAGAAAACAAGGGGACTCAGTAATCTACATTGTTAGCATGAGAGTGCTAATAATATCGTGTTCGGTTAAAGACTTATCATTAAGACCGCAGAGGGGAGCGGTTTTTGAGCTTTCTGCATTGATTCGAGAATTATAACTAATTAGCCGGACATGATATAAAACCCAAACGAAGATTTGCACAAAACAACACGCAGTAAGGGCGCACATCTGTGCGCCCTTACGAAAACCTGAATTTAGATTTAGACTTGGGAAGGCTCGGCTATTGCTGCTTTGGCTCTAAGTTACGATCCTCTTTATACAAAAGCACGGTAATACACATCATATGTAGAGCCACCTCCAGACACACGCGCTCTTGCCGTGCCATCGGTTGCTCCAAAGACAGTAAAACCACCTAGAGAATCGTCAGGGCCGTTTAAAAAGCCGTCTTCATCAAAAAGTTCAATCCTTGCAGGTAAATCAACGCCTAAACCTCGGTTAACTACAAATGTCTGTCCGGTAGAAAAACCATTAGGTCCCCAGATTTTACTGCCATTGACTGTGATATAGGTATCGTCATCGCCGAATGTATCTGCATCAGCAGTGATAGCCTGAAGTTGCTCTATAAGAAGGAATCCGCCCCCTTCTATGACAGCTCCTTCTTCAGGAGTCAATTGAGCGAATAATTGTCCGTTATCGATAGAATAAATGTCAGAATTAGGTGTCTTTTTGTTGATGCCTAACATGATTTTTCTCCTTTTTTAATTAAGCGCATATAGAGATAATTAGGTAAGTTTTAATTCACTAAATTTGCATTACATATTTGTGAGAGGAATCGGCAATTGTAACCATCAAAAGTTCGTTCCGTAATGGAATAAATCATCTATGATTCAGCAACACCCCAAATTTATACGCCTTTTGTGATACTTACTAGGTGAATCTCTGTACTATCATTCTTTACGATGGCTTTTAGGCTTTATGCACTGAGAGCAGAAAATTTGTTCAAAATCTGTAAAATGGTTATAAAGCAAGAAGTTGGACTTATGCTATTGATATCCTTCGCAAACTCAAGCTGTTGATTCAGCTTTGTATTTGGAATGCGATTGCACTTTTACTTGGTACGATTTTTAATGGGAGCATCCTAATACAATGGTATGTCTCCATCTCCTGTCACTATCATGTCTATAATAAATTGTAGATGTTATAGCATTGCCATAATTAATTATTTATTATTTATGCTTGCTGTAGTGATTTTTGGTTTGACTATAACAATAAATCCAAGCAAAGTAAAAACTAACATCTGCCAAGTCACCAAATTCCAGCCACCGAGATGCCAGCATAATAGACCAATGCTAGTACCTACAGCACCACCAATAAAATAGCTAGTCATGTAAACTGTGTTGATGCGACTATTCGATTGAGCATCAAGAGTGTATATTCTTGCCACATTGGTGACTTGAATTGCCTGTACACCTACATCTAATAACAATACAGCAACAGCGATCGCTAGCCCTGAACTAGAAGCAATTTTAGCAATTACTAAACCTGCAATCACTAGAGATACAGAAATAGTTAAGGAACGTTGGGAATTACCTCGATCGGCTAATTTACCAAAAATTGGTGCCATTAATGCACCTGCGATCGCTACAAAGCCGTACATTCCAATTGTGTCAGATTGAAAGTTAAAAGGCGCTCCGCTTAAATGGAAAGTCAACGTTGTCCAAAATGAGCAAAAGACACCAAACATTAACCCCCCAATTAAAGATGCTTCTCTCAATAAGGAAAAACGTTTTAATTGTTGAAGCGTTGATTTTAATAAATCAAAATAATCACCCGTGTATTCATTATTCACATTAGGTAAATAAATCTTTAGCAAGACAGTAACAATTAAAATCATTACTCCTGAAAATCCATATACATAACGCCAACTGAAGCATTCAGCAATATATCCGCTAAAAACCCTTGCCCCTAAAACACCAATCAATATGCCAGTAAAAATACTGCCTACAGTTTGCCCTGTAGTTACTCTATCTATACTTGCTGCTAAAGGAAGAATAACTTGAGCGGAGACTGTTGTAATTCCAATTGCTACGCTCAATATCCAAACCTGGACGATATTTTGTGAAAAAGTCATAGCTATCAACAAACAGAACAAACATAGAAGTAAGGAAAGAATTAATGTTTTTTTGTTAATTTTATCTCCTAAGGGAATTAAAAAGAAAAGCCCAAAACCATAACCAACTTGTGAAAGCACAGATATGCTACCCGCTTCACCTTCACTAACTTGGAAAGAAGATGCAATATCTTTGAGGATTGGCTGATTATAATAAACGTTAGCAACACACACGCCAGATGCGATCGCCATAATCAGTACCTGAAATTTAGTTAATCCGTTACCTGGGATTTGTTTTTCCATTCAACCTAAGTCACTATAATTTATTTGCTTGAGGACTTTTGCCTTTAGTTTCATCTGTGTTTATCAAAACAGAATTCGACTCCTGACTTCTTCTTCAATAGTTATTAGTTTTCCTGGTGCTAAACCGCCAAGTTAAAATGATTGCAGCGATCGCTAAACCAATAGCCAATCCCCACCAAAGACCAATAGCTCCAGACCCCAACGAGATCCCAAAAGTATAACCAGTGAATAAACCAACACACCAATAAGCAAAAATGCCAATCAACATCGGGATTCGAGTGTCTTTGAGTCCGCGTAATGCTCCTGCGGCAGTAACTTGCACGCCGTCAACTATTTGAAAAATTGCCGCAACTGCTAGCAATTTCACCGCCAGGGCAACCACATCTGCATTGTTCTGATTGTTGATGTCAATATAAAGAGAAATAATCGACTTTGGTACTAGCCAAAATGTAATAGCTACTACACCCATAGATAAAGCTGCAATGGCAATGCCTACATATCCAGCTAGACGAGTGCCAACTAGGTCATTCTGTCCGGCTAATTGTCCAACACGAACTGTTGTCGCTAGAGAAATGCCTACTGCCATCTGGAATGACATCGAAATTGTTTGTAAAGCAATTTGATGGGCAGCAAGGGCATTTGTTCCCAATTGTCCGATCAACAAAGTTACAACAGTGAACAGTCCGGCTTCGACCGTAATTAGACCCCCGATGGGCAATCCAACCTGAAAAATCTCGCCAACGATCTGGCGATGTTTGAGAGAAAAAGCTTCGTGAGATGAAGATCGAAAAATACCGTAAACTGCAAAACGAGGCTGATTATATATATAAACTGCCAAAGCAACAAACATACTCCAAAGTGAAAGCGTGCTTGCCCAACCGATACCAGCTAAACCCAGCGCCGGGAATCCCAGTTTGCCAAACATCAGCACATAGTTAGCTGTGATGTCGAGCAGAGTACCCAAAACTACTGTTACCATGACTAATTGCGGTTGCAACAGAGCAGAAAGAAAACTTTTAAGTACTGCAAAGCCCAAACCAGGAATAAAACCCAGTGCGATCGCTTTTAAATAAATCTCTGCTAGTGCTACCGTGTTAGCATCCTGTCCTAATAAAAGTAGTAAAGCACCTCCATTGTAAAGCAGCAATGTAATTGGTATTCCTAGCACCAGAGATATCCCTAGTCCAAGCCGGACAATTATGCCAACTTTTTCTCTATTTCCGGCTCCGTATGCTTGGGCCGCTAAGGGACTGACAGCAGAAAGGATACCAGTAAAAATCAACAGAGAAAAAGTAAAAATAACAGCTCCCAAACCCCCAGATGCAATGGTTTGACTTCCCAACCAACCCATCATTACTGTATCGACAAAACCAGTAGCAGATTGAGCCAGTTGTGCCGCTGCCAAAGGTACGGCTAACATGAGACATTTTTTAACTTCAGAAAACATATACACTTGATAACCCGATGTGAAGAACAAAGGGTTTTTTCAAAATCTAAACCCATGTTCAGGAGATATTGCTCCTGGGAACTTGAATCTATCTTAATGGAATCAGAGGATTCCCGTCACAGTGATTAGTGCAGCGTTCCGCAGGATAAGACTTAGGTGATTTACAAGAATAAATATACCGATGCCATTGGTTTCGACTACTTCGACTTCGCTCAGTACAAGTTCGCTCAACCAACTGATAGATCGAGAGTTGAGCGTATCGCTAAAGCGAAAGCTCCGCTAACGCGTAGCGTCTCGCAGAGAAGTCGAAACTCGCCAACACAGGTATTTTCTTTGTCGGAAATCACCTTAACAGGAGATGAATTGCAATTAGGTAAAACTAACACGACACCTATCAAATGTTTGGTTGATTCTTTTCGTGGGATCAAGTTTTAGAATGTTCGCTGTGGGCGATGGTTTATTGCCGAAGCAGCCTTCAAGCCATGATCGCCAATGAAGCTCAAAATCTGCATACCAGCTTTGAGTGTCACAAATAATTTCAATGTTTTGGCAATCATCTTGAAGCTACGTTAAAGTGAGCAGTTGGAGTTAAAAATGGATTTATATGCGCTTACCAATTGCAATTAGTGCTGTTTTAGTGGCATCTTTAGGTTTTAGTGCACCTGTAATATCTCAACCTCCTCCTATACAGGTAGCCAAAACACCCGCGCCTAGTAGTTTAACTTTGGAACAATTTAAGATTAATTACCGACTATGGAGACGGCAAAAAATCTCTAACTATCGCTATGAATTCACTAGAAGTTGCAATTGTTTACCGAAAGCCACAGAACCAGTAATTATTAAAGTACGTAATGGAGTCACAAGTTCTATTACTTATAAAGCAACTCAACAGCCAGCTGAGGCAGAATTGTTTAAACAATATAATACAATTCCTAAACTCTTTAATATCATCAGGGATGCGCTGATTCGTAAAGCAGCAAACTTGACTGTACAATACGATCCAATACTTGGTTATCCAACTCAAATTAACATTGATTATAATAGCGAGATCGCTGATGATGAAATATTTTTTACAATTACCAATCTGCAAAAAACTAATTAACTATGGCTAGCGATCGCATTCTTTACTACAGCAGTGCTTAGGGAATTTCCGTTAATAAATCTACCGCCGCCGTTGGTTTCGACTTCGCTCAACCAACTAAAATATTAAGAGTTGAGCGTACTCCTGCGAGGAAGCAAGCTACGCGTAGCGTCTCGCAAAGAAGTCGAAACTTGTTAACCTGGGTATATTGTTTGTCAGAAATCACCTTAATTGATTCAGCATATCTTGCTTGCTCTAGAGAGTAGAATTTCCTAGCAAATTAAGGAGATGAGTCGATTGCAAATCCGTTCAGATGACTTGACAGGTAAAAAGATTGCTGACCTTCTGCGGGAGCATATCGAAAATATGCATGAAATTACACCGCCTGAAAGCGTTCATGCTCTTGATTTAGAAGCATTGCAATCCCCTGATATTACTTTCTGGACAGCTTGGGAGGGATCGGAATTACTCGGATGCGGCGCACTCAAAGAACTAGATTCAAGAAGTGGTGAAGTTAAATCAATGCGTACCGCCAAGGCTCACCGACGTAGGGGTGTCGCCTCAAAGATTCTTGACCATATCATAAAAGAAGCCGAACGGCGTGCTTACGATCGCCTATATTTGGAAACAGGGGCAATTCCAGAGTTTGCCCCAGCACGAGCCTTGTACATACGGCATGGGTTCGAGTACCGAGGCCCTTTTGCTGACTACATTGATGACCCAAACAGCGTATTTATGACCTTGGCTCTATTAGACCTGCTTTGAAAATAGAGGCTGAAACAACGTAAAATCGTTCCAAGATCATTTTCATTGTTCCTTGTGAGCGCAGCTCATGGAGTCTCTTGCAAAAATCGTTGAATCACCCCTCCCCAACCCTCCCCGTATGTATTGGGGAGGGAGCAAAAGTACTTTCAATTACATTTGCGTTCCTCAAATTTGTGAATTTTGAACTATATAATTACTAAACTTAAGTATTAAATAAAATTATTACCAATAGTTTAGGAAAAGCAAAGGCGTGAACCGTTTCAAAAAGCTATCCTCAATTGTGTTCCTGTTATTAGCCTTCATGTATCCACCTACTTTGGTTGAAGCCAAAGAGAATACTCGCAATGATGTTCTGAATGAACAGAGTATTGACACACAAACAAAATTAGCTGGAGAGCAAAGTGAAGAGTTTTTGTTAGCTCACCGACGGAATCGACGACGTTATCATAGACGGCAACGAACTGGAAGATATTATTATCAACGCCAGCGGAATCGACGACATCATTATAGACGGCGCTATCGCTCTATACGTTATCATGGACAACGATATCGTCATGGAGAATGGGAACTTGTGCGCGATCGTCATGGACGATTAATGTATGATTGGCAGCGTTAATAGTAAACTTTACACTCAATTTTTCTAGAGAATCTTTATGCGTAAATCCTAATGCAAAACCTAAATACTTTAACCAGTTTTGAATTATCTCATATCAAGTCCGCTTGATTACTTAATTAAACCCGAAGAACCCCACCCCCAGCCCCTCCCCGCTTGCGGGGAGGGGCTGGGGGTGGGGTGTATTGACTGTGGTTAGCATAACTAATTATGCGGGCATGATAAATATCACGGGTTAGCGGAATATCTATGGTGTTAATAAACTCATTGCCAGTAGAGTGCGTTATGTCCACACCAAATCAACAAATGCGAACGCCAAATCAACAAATGCGAACGCCAAATCAACAAATGCGAACTCCAAATCAACAAATGCGATCGCCAAATCAACAAATGCGATCGCCAAATCAACAAATGCGAACTCCAAATCAACAAA